>QBLP01000103.1 GCA_003070825.1 Halanaerobium sp.
AGATGTGTATAAGAGACAGATATTCTATTTAAGGAGGTATTTTGATGGCTTTACACAATAAAATCGGAGAAATCGGTGAAGATATTGCAGTAAAATATTTAAGGCAGGAGGGTTATTATATTATTGAAAGGAATTATAGAAATCAGTTTGGAGAAATTGATATTATCGCTGCTAAAAATAATTATACAATTTTTATTGAAGTTAAGAGCCGCAGCTCCGAAAGTTATATTGAGCTGGCCCACTCTCTTTATAATCAACAGATTGCTCACCTCCGTCGAGCGGCAATCTATTATTTTGCTGAAAAAAACATTCATTTAAGTTCAATTCGTTTTGATTTAATTGCTTTAAAAATTGATCCTGCTGCCAGACGTATTGATAAATTAAAGCATTTTAAAAATATAATAGAATAATTTGTAGTTCTGACCCACTTCAGAAAGGAGAATTAAATGTATTCCTATCTCTATTCAGCAGTAATACATGGAGTAATGGCAGAAATGGTAAAAGTTGAGGTAGATATTTCAAGAGGGCTTCCCGGCTTTAATATTGTTGGGCTGGCGGGAAAAACTGTTCGAGAATCAGCTAAAAGAGTCCGTTCAGCGATTATCAATTCCGGTTTTGAATGGCCAGTTAAGAAAATAACAGTCAATCTAGCTCCCGGTAATATAAATAAATATGGCTCTCATTTTGACCTGGCAATTGCTGCAGTTCTGCTGGAATGTTCCGGCCAGATTAAAATTAAAAATAAAGAAAATAAATTTTTTGCTGGTGAATTAAATTTAAATGGAAATATTAATCATGTAAAAGGTGTGCTTTCCATGCTGCTTACAGCTGCAGAAAACAATTATTTACAGGCTGTACTGCCAGGCGCAAATCAAAAAGAAGCTGTGCTGGTTAAAAATTTAAACCCCTATCTTCTAAAGCACCTGCATGACCTTAACAATTTAGAAGCTGCAGCAAAAAGAAGTGGATTTAAACCAAAATCAAATAACGATTCTGGGCTAAATTATCCAGAACTCAGCCAGATCAGGGGTCAGAAAAGTGCCAAAAAAGCTGTGGTCGCAGCTGCTGCTGGAGGCCATAATTTACTTTTGATTGGACCTCCCGGTTGTGGCAAAACAGTTCTGGCAGAATCTATTGTAAAACTGCTGGCACCACTCAACAAAAAAGAACTGCTGGAAACAGCCTCCATCTACAGCATCAACAATAATTTAAATGAACTTAATTTGAAGAAGAAATATCGCCCTTTTGTTGCTCCTCATCATTCTATTACCTCTGCTGGTTTAATTGGAGGAGGTCAGATACCTGTACCTGGAGAAATATCTCTGGCACATAATGGAGTTCTCTTTTTAGACGAGCTGCCGGAATTTAAAAATTCTGTCCTGGCCAACCTGAGAGAACCCCTGGAAAAAAAGAAAATTAAAATTGTCCGGCAACAGGGAAGTTACTATTTTCCGGCAGATTTTCAGTTTCTGGCGGCAATGAATCCCTGCCCCTGCGGTTTTGCTGGAGTTAAAGATCGAGACTGTAACTGCTCGGAAAGAGATATTGTCCGCTATCAACAGAAATTATCAGGTCCATTAAAAGATAGGATTGACCTGCAAATTGAAGTTCTGCCTCTAAAAAAAGATGAAATCTTATATGAAAATTCTGCTGCTGAAGAAATAAATTATCTCAAAAAAATAAAAAAAGCCCGCTCAATGCAGGCTCAAAGATACCAAGATACTGGAATCAAAAATAATTCAGAGCTGAACTTAGAGGAAATAGAAAAATACTGTCAGCCCAGCAGCAGTGCCAAAAAGGTTTTGGAGCAGGCCTATGAAAGCCTCAAATTAAGTGTTCGCGGTTATATCCGCCTAATGCGGGTGGCGAGAACTATTGCTGACTTAAATTCAAATCCTCAAATTACAGAAACCGATCTTATTGAAGCTGTTGATTTTCGCTGGTACGCAGAAAAATCAGAAATGCTTCTTTAGATATTTAATTAGTGGTACTCCAAGAATTAAAACAACAGCTGCCTCACTTAGACCAATCTGGATTACATTTAACCAGTAAGGGAGGTCAAATAAAATATGCAGATAAATACTGATTAAAAATGCATTAAATAAAATTGGACTTAAATAAGCGAAAATATTATCTCTGTTTTTATAGGTCACATAAGCAGCCAGTAGAGTAACCAGACTTCCTCCAATAATATCAATTAAACCAAGGCCTCCAATCACATTGGCCAGCAGTACTCCTAAAAATAGGGCCGGAACTGCTTCTGGAAATAAAATTGGCAGAACTGTTAAAGCTTCAGCTGCTCTAAATTGAATTGGTCCAAAACTTACTGGAGCCAAAAAATATGTAATCACAACATATAAGGCAGTAATCGCTGCTCCACGAGCTAATCTTTTTGTATTCATTTTCTTATCTCCTTTCTTAAGAGCTTATATTTTTAAATTTTAATAAATAACAAAGTTATTAAACTCAGTTAAATTTACTCTGGAACTCTCCCAAATGATTTGCGGTGGATCGGAGAAGAGCCATATTTTTCTAAAGCAGCTATATGTTCAGCAGTACCATAGCCCTTGTTGGACTTAAAGTTGTACTGAGGAAATTTCTCTGCATATTCAAAAATAATATTATCCCTGGTAACTTTAGCGATAATTGAAGCAGCAGCAATTGCATTTACATCTGCATCTCCATCAATTATAGATTTTTGAGCTACAGTCAGCTCAGGTATAACTGCATTGCCGTCAACTAATAAAATATCAGGGTTTGCAGCTAACTGCGGCAGTAAATCCTTAACTGCCCTCTTCATAGCAACAAAGGTAGCTTCACGAATATTGTATTTGTCAATTTCGCTGCTTGTTGCTTTACCGATACCCACTTTTGCCCTGGCTTTAATTTTTGAAAATAGAGTTTCTCTTTTCTTTTTTGATAATTTTTTGGAATCATCAAGTTCATAAATTTTAGCCTCTGGGTCAAGGACTACTGCGGCAGCTACTACAGGCCCTGCCAGAGGTCCACGTCCGGCTTCATCCAGCCCAACAATAATCTGATGGCCCTGAGTTCTAAGCTCTGCTTCCACAGTATTCATCCGCTCCCACTTAGCTTCTATTTGCTGCTGCCGCTTAATTTTGCGCTGCAGTCTGACAGCAACTTTTTGAACTCCTTTGCGGGAATCCTGGTTTAAATTTTTAATTATCTCAGGTAAATTTTTATCTATTTTCAGCTCGGCAGCAAAGTTTTTAACCTCTTTAACTGTCAGCTGACTGAACTCGGGTAGATCTAAATTATCATCTTTCATTCTGATCAGCTTCCTTTAAATTTTTTACTTCTGCTGGTTTTTCTAAAGTTATCTGACCTAACCTGCCATCTCTAAAATCATTGATTACTATTCCAGCTGCTCGGTTGCGGTCAACCTTACCACCGGTCATTAAACAGCCCCTTTTGCGGGCTATATCGGCCAGCACATCGTAGGGATGGGCTTCTAAATAGTCAAGGCTGTAAGCATCTATTAAGATTTCCTCATTGATCTCCTTAATAAATTTAATCAATTTGTAAGCTGCCAGCTCAGAATCAAAAATATCATTGTCCACAGCCCCGGTTAGAGCTAACTTATATGCCTTATCTTCATCACTAAATTTTGGCCATAAGATTCCAGGTGTATCAAGAAGACGCACCTTTTTACTAACATTAACCCACTGCCTGCCTCGAGTGACTCCAGGTTTATTACCAATTGTTGTAATATTAGAACCAGCTAAAAGATTAATTAAAGCTGATTTTCCAACATTGGGAATTCCAATAATCATTGCCCGCAGTCTCCGAGGGTTTCTTCCCTTTTTTGAAAGTTTGGCAGCGATTTTGTCATAGGTATTATTTAAAATACTCTTTAATTCACTGACACCCTCTCCAGTTAGAGAATTTAATAAAACTGCTTCCTCAGCTGTCTTATCCCGAAAATAGTCAATCCACTTTTGATTATATTCTGGATCAGCAAGATCCTTTTTATTTAAAACAGTTACCTTGGCCTGTTTATCTATTAATTTCCTCAGGTCAGGATTCTGACTGCTTAAGGGAACTCGAGCATCAGCTACCTCAATAACAATGTCAACCAACTTTAAATCTTCTTTTAATATTCTCTTTGCTTTGGCCATATGGCCGGGATACCACTGTATCATAATTAAAACTCCTTAAAACTTTTTCTGAAACTAATTTTTAAGCCATTTAATATTGAAAAAAGGTGGAGAAAGCCCCCACCTTAAAATCAAAATAATTATTTTCTTTCTTCTCTTTTTTCTTTAATTCTAGAAGCCTTACCTCTTCTATCCCGTAGATAGTAAAGACGAGATCTTCTAACATCACCACGGCGTACTACTGTAATTGTATCTAGTTTAGAAGTATGTAGTGGGAAAGTTCTTTCCACTCCTACACCGTGAGCAACCTTACGAATAGTGAAAGTCTCACTCAGACCACCACCATTTCTTCTGATTACAACACCTCTAAATGGCTGAAGTCTTTCTTTGCCACCTTCAGAGATTAATACTTTTAGATCTAATGTATCTCCAACAGCAAATTCGGGGATATCATCACGAATTTGTTCTTTTTCTATTTCATTGATAATGTTCATCTATAAACCTCCTCTCAAAAAATAATTAAATTTATGCCTCCCACCAGGGATCAGATAACAGACGATCCATTATGATTGAAGCAGCACTTCTAACTGACAGATGATTAAAATCTCCCCTACCCCAAATAGGATAGAGTATATAATCACAGTCAGCAACCATTTCCTTAGTTAATCCATAACCAGTTCCATAAATAATCAAAAAGGGACGATCAACCTGCTGTAATTCACTGCGCATATCTTTATAGGAAATTGTATTTGGATATTCACGAGCATCAGTAGCAATCAGTAGAGGTTCCTGACCTGTTTCCTCTCTAATTTCTTCCTTTACTTCTTCAAGTTCAGAAGCAATCTCGAGAACAGAAAAAGCCTGGTGGCGGTTATATACATAATCAGCACCCCGACCTCCGGTCCAGTAGTCTCTTACTCGTTCTACCAGTTCCTGCTGTGATTTTAGATTATTGATAATATAGTATTTATTAATATCATAAGTTTTCGCAGCTCTTGATATATCATGTAGATCATAATTTGTTACAGTTGTTGTTATAACTTCACCCAGTTTATTATAAATAGGGTTATGGACTAAGCCAAGATAAACATCTGCCTCAATTTTACTCATCAACTTCACCCTTTAGTTCCAGCTTAATTTCTTTAAGTAATTTTTTTTCTAAATCGCTAAGATTTCTAGCTTCCAGTAAGTCTTTTCTTCTTAAAAGAGTTCTTTTTAAAGACTCTTTTTTTCGCCAGCGCTCGATTAACTGATGATTACCACTGAGCAGCACATCGGGAACCTTAAGGCCATTAATCTCTCGAGGTCTGGTATAATGAGGATGTTCTAAAAGTCCATTATAAAATGAATCCTTTTTAGAAGAATCTTCATCTCCCAGAACTCCACTTAAGAGTCTGGAGATTGAGTCAACAAGCACCATTGCCGGCAGTTCTCCCCCGGTAAGCACATAGTCACCGATAGAGATTTCCTGATCGACAATTGTTTCTCTGACCCGCTCATCCACACCTTCATAACGGCCGCAAATTATCGTTAAACCTTCTTCCTGACTCAGATCCTTTACTAAATCCTGAGTCAATTCCTGACCCTGAGGACTCATTAGAATAGTCGTTGATTTATGTCTCCTTTTATTTTGAGTATCCCGCCAGGCTTTAAAGATTGGTTCTGCCTTCATCACCATACCAGCACCTCCACCATAGGGTGGCTCATCTGTTGTATGATGTTTATCTTCAGCAAAATCACGGATATTTACTGTTTTAATATCTATCAAGTCTTTTTCTCTGGCTCTTTTTAAAATACTCTCACTAAAAGGTCCCGTAAACATTTCGGGAAAAAGGGTTAAAATATCAAAAAACATAAATTCAGCTCCTAAAGATCTAAGATCCCTGGAATAGGATCAACAATAATTTTTTTATTCTCAAGGTCAATTTCTAAAATCATTTCACGACTGGCAGGCAGCATATATTCTTTATCCTGGCCTTTGACCAGGAAAATATCTGTGCCTGAAGTGTCAATAACATCTATTAATTTTCCCAGATATTTGTCAGATTCAAGATAGACATCACAGTCTATTAAATCATCGACATAAAAGTTATCTTCTGGAAGTAAATATTTTTCAGACTCATCAATTAAGACCTGATAATTTTTAAGTTTTTCTGCTTCATTAATTGAATTAATGTCAAAAAACTTGATTACTACAAATTGTTTGTGAAAACGGATATACTCTATTTCCAGTTCTTTAAGCTCATCTCCTCTTTTAAGATAAACAGTATCTAAATCAAAGAATCGCTCTGGAATATCGGTGGTTGCTTTGACACGAACCTCACCCTGTCTCTTATACACATCTTATCTTCAACCCTATTAACTGAAACCTCGGAAGGATTGTCTACTATGGATTCGGCAATAAATTGAATAAGTTCTTCCATGGAGAAAACCTCCTTTTAATTACTCATTACCGTGGTACTTAGCCATTACACCAGACTTCTTTAATAAAGTCTTAACTGTATCTGAAGGCTTTGCACCATTATTTAACCACTTGAGTGCTTTTTCTTCATCAATATTATATGTTTCTGGTTCAGTTGTAGGGTCATAGAAACCTAATTCCTCAACAAAGTATCCCTGAGGAGCTCTCTTGGAATCAGAAACAATAACTCTGTATGATGCATTACGCTTACTTCCCATTCTTTTTAAACGAATCTTAACTGCCATCTATCAAACACCTCCCTCCACTGCTAATAAAAGTTACAAATTCTATTTTAATTGAAAAATGGTAGATTAAAGCCTCCACCTTTTTTCATTTTTCCACTGTTTAACTGCTTCATCATCTTTTTAGTCTGTCTGAACTGCTTTAAAAGACGATTTACTTCCTGGATGCTGGTTCCACTTCCCTGAGCAATCCGCTTACGGCGAGAACCATTAATTACTTCTGGATCTCTTCTTTCTTCCGGTGTCATAGATGAAATTATAGCTTCAATATAATCAAGCTGTTTATCATCAACCTGCATATTTTTAAGCTGTTTTGCTCCACCCATCCCGGGAATCATGCCCAGAATATCTTCCATTGGACCCATGTTTCTTACCTGATCCATCTGTTCCATAAAGTCTTCTAAAGTGAATTCGTTCTTTCTCAGTTTTTCTTCCAGAGCCTGAGCTTTTTCTTTATCAATGCTCTTTTCTGCCTTTTCGATTAAACTTAAAACATCTCCCATACCTAAAATACGAGATGACATACGATCAGGATGGAATGTTTCTAGATCCGCAAGTTTTTCTCCAGTACCGGCAAATTTAATTGGTTTACCGGTTATTGCTTTAATAGATAAGGCTGCACCACCACGGGCGTCACCATCCATTTTTGTTAATACAATTCCATCAATGTCAAGACGATCGTCAAAGTTTTTAGCTACATTAACAGCATCCTGACCGGTCATTGCATCAACAACCAGCAGAATCTCATCTGGCTCAACTGTAGACTTGATAGATTCAAGCTCTTCCATCATTGTCTGATCTATATGCAGTCGTCCTGCTGTATCAAGGATAATTGTGTCACAGTTGTGAGAAGAAGCATAATTAATACTTCCTTTAGCTATATCAACCGGGTCACTGTCTTCTCCCATTGAAAACACAGGCAGGTCAAGTCTTTCTCCAAGCACCTGCAGCTGCCTAATCGCAGCCGGGCGGTAAACATCTGCTGCAACTAACAAAGGACTCTTACCATCCTTTGATAATTTGCGGGCCAGCTTACCTGCACTTGTTGTCTTACCAGAACCCTGCAGTCCAACCATCATAATAATTGTAGGAGGTTCCGAAGCAATAGCAATATCTTCTTTACTTCCACCCATCAATTCCTGCATTTCTTCATTTACAATTTTAATAACCTGCTGGCCGGGAGTTAAACTGTCCATAACTTCCTTACCAACAGCTCTATCTTCAATTTTTGAAATAAAGTTTTTAACAACTTTGTAGTTAACATCCGCCTCTAAAAGAGCCATTTTTACCTCTTTTAAAGCAGCTTTAACATCTTTTTCTGTCAGTTTACCTTTTCCTCTTAATTTATCAAAGGTATCCTGAAGCTTTTCAGCTAAATTTGAAAAAATCATAATTTACCTCCTCTAGAGGATCGATTTAATCGATTCCAGTTTTTTGCGCAGATCCTGATTTTGATCTACAGCTAAAATACCTTTAGCTGTCATCATTTTTTCTAAGTCATTTATATTTTTTCTAATTTTATTATATTTCTCTAAAAGTCCAAGCTTAGCTTCATAATCTTCTAAGCTCTCTTCACTTCTGTGTAAATGATCATAAACTCCCTGCCGGCTGATGCCTATATTATCAGCAATCTCCGAAAGAGATAAATCATTATAAAAGTAACTTTTGATTATCTGCTGCTGTTTTTCTGTCAGCAGAGATCCGTAAAAATCAAATAACATTGTAATTTTAATTGTTTTCTTTAGCAAAAAAATCACCTGTAAAGTTAATTTACTTAACACAGGTGATAGTATATGAT
>QBLP01000502.1 GCA_003070825.1 Halanaerobium sp.
ATATTAGACATAACGGCTTACTTAATTATATGAAAGCAGGGATTATGTATGCTGATCATATAACTACAGTGAGTGAAAGTTATGCAAATGAGATCCAGACTTCATATTTTGGTGAAGGTCTGGATTATGCTCTTAGATTAAGGGCTGATGACTTAAGCGGTATTTTAAATGGTATTAGCTATGACAAATTTGATCCAGAAACAAACAAAAACCTTGCAGTTCGTTTTTCAAAAGGGGAAGTTGATAAAAAAATTGCAAATAAGGTTCATATTCAGCAAAAAATGGGTCTGGAAGTAAATGGTGATAAACCACTGATTGGCTTTATTTCTCGATTGGTCGAACAGAAAGGCTTAGATCTGGTAAAAGCTGTTTTTGATGAAATAATGGCAACCGGAGCTCAGTTTTTAATTTTGGGTACCGGCCAAAGAGAATATGAAGAATTCTTTAGGGCAAAACAGCTTGAATATCCAGATGACCTATCAGTTAATATTAAATATGATGCCCAGCTTGCTGATCAGATTTATGCAGGAAGCGATATGTTTTTAATGCCTTCCCGCTTTGAGCCCTGTGGCTTAAGTCAGCTGATTAGTTTCCGCTATGGAACTATTCCGGTAGTTAGAGAAACTGGTGGTTTAAATGATACTGTGGTTGCTTATAATGAAGAAACCGGTGAGGGTACTGGTTTTAGTTTTGCAAATTATAATGCCCACGACATGCTGCATACAATTGAAAGAGCAGTTTCCTTTTATGATCAGAAAGGAATCTGGAATAAGCTGGTCACTCGAGTAATGAATCTTGATTACAGCTGGCATAATTCAGCTCAAAAATATTCCGAACTCTACCGTCAGTTAAACGGAGATGAGGGACAGAAACTTCTACAAAAAGGTGATGAATCAGAAGTTCAAATTAAGGTTTATGAGCCTGATGTGAAGCCAAAGCCTGAGGTGAAGCCAAAGAAAACTAAGGCATCTAAAAAAATAAGCATTAATCAGGCTGCAGCTTCTGAATTAGCTGAATTACCTGGTATTGGTGATGCATATGCAGAACGAATAGTAAATTATAGA
>QBLP01000503.1 GCA_003070825.1 Halanaerobium sp.
AGATGTGTATAAGAGACAGGGTTTAAACTATTGGTTAATACCAGAGTTTGGGTATATTGCAGCTGCATATACAACTTTGTTTTCCTATGTATTATTATTTATTTTTCATTATATTAATGCTAAATTTATTATGAAAAAAAATATAATTAATTTTAAAAACATATTCTTGGATTTATTAATGGTTTTAGTTTTATTGTTTGTATATTTAATTTTATTTAGTGTTTTATCTAATTTTTTAATATTATTTTTTGTCAAGATTGTTATAATGAGTTTTATCTTCTTTTTTCTTTTTAAATTCTAGTAAGAATTAGTTGACTAAAAAATATTATCAGGAATAAGAAGGAGAAAACATATGTTTGACTTAAAAAAATTTTTGAAATATAGTATACTAAGAAGATTTTTCACTTGGAGAGTTACGAAAAAAGCAGCTAAGGTTGGAAAGAGTTTGAAAGTGAATAAAAAGTCTAGTGTATCTAAAAATACTTTTTTAGGGAATAATGTTAATTTTAATGGATTATCTATTTCTGGTAATGGTAAAGTGATTATTGGTGATAATTTTCATTCAGGAAAAAACTGTTTATTTATAACTCAACTTCATAATTATGATAATGGAAAAACTATACCTTATGATGATACATATATTACAAAAGATATTGAAATAGAGGATAATGTTTGGTTGGGAAGTAGAGTTATTATTCTCGGGGGAGTAGAAATTGGTGAGGGAGCGATTATTCAAGCTGGTAGTGTAGTAGTAAATGATATTCCTAAATATTCAATTGCTGGAGGTCATCCAGCAAAAGTATTTAAACATAGAGATATAGAACATTATAAAAAATTGAAGGCTGAAAATAAATTTTATTAATAATTTATCGAGGTGGAAAAAATTAATTTATTTACTGTGTTAAAAAAATATATTCAATTAATTAATGGGAATAAAAACAAATTATTTTCATTAACTGTAGAAGAACAGAAAGAAATTTTAAATAAATTCCCAGAACCTAAAGATGAC
>QBLP01000104.1 GCA_003070825.1 Halanaerobium sp.
TATATTTACAACAAGGATTCCATATATCAAAAGCAAAAAACTATTCCCACCTGATAAACCACCTAATATAAGCCCACCTCCCAGAAATAAAATAGTACCAAAAAAGCCAAATACATAAATTGAAGCTATTATTGAAACTATAAATAGTATTAATCTTGAAGCTGATCCCATAATTGCCTCCCTTTTTAAATCACCATAATTTATTTTCTAATTATTCTTAATCAGTTTTATGATTTCATCATTATAGGTGTTTTCTGCATAAAGGAGCGGCTTGTTTCCATACTTATTGGTATAATTTGTATCAGCACCTTTATTAATTAATAGTTTAGTTAGTTCTAAATTCTCATTCCTTATAGCTAAAACAAGCGGTGTATAACCATGATCATTAACTGCATTAACCTCAGCTCCTTTGTCTATTAAATGCTCAGTCACCCTAATGTTATTTGATTTTATAGCATACATTAAAGGAGTATAATTTAAACTGTCTTTTGCATGAATATCAGCTTCTTCTACATCTGCACCTTCATCGATTAATAATTTAGCTACTTTAGGATGATGATATTGAACTGCAATCATCAAAGGAGTTATTCCTTTAAAGAACTTTTCATTCATATTAGCTCCATTATCTATTAATAACTCTACCATCTTCAAATTTCCTTTTTGAATAGAAAGAAGAAATGGTGTAATATTCTGTTCTGTTAAATAGTTTGGATCTGCTTCAGCTTCAAATAAATGTTTAGTAATCTCAATATTATTTTTGTCTATTGCTGAAATTAAAGCTAAACCACCATTTTCTGATGATTTAAATTTAAATCCATTATCTATCAATGTTTTAATTATTTTAAGGCTGTTATTTTCTACAGCCTTTAAAGCCATAATATACCCATACTTTTTAAAATCTGCTCCCTCTTCAATTAAATATGTAGCTATTTTTTCATTATTTAAATTTATTGCAATTAATGTTGCCGACATATCATTATCATTTCTTTCATTGATATCTGCTCCCTCATCGATTAAAACCTTTAAAGTTTCTAAATTTCCCTGTTCAGAAGCATACATAAGCGCAGTATATCCATAATCATCCTGCAAGTCTAATTTTGCATCTTTATCTATTAAAATTTCTACTATTTCTGGTCTGCCGTGATAAGCAGCCAGCATAAGAGGGGTGCTATTATCATAGTTTTTTGAATTAACATCAGCATCAGGACCAGAAAAGAATCCTCCTAGTAAATCCTTTACTTCACCTTTATCACCCTGTTCAACTGCTCTAAATAGTTCGTAGTTGCTATCAGCATAAACAGTTAAACTTAAGCTGACCAGCAATATTAATAATAAAATAATTGCACTCTTTTGTTTCATTTTATCCACTCCTATATGTTATTTAAGTTTTAAAAAACGCTTATATACATTACAATTTAAATAAAATAAAGTAAAATCCTTCTTTTAATTCTAATTTTTTATACTATTTAAAACTATCCAGGTTTCTGAATCTTTAATAATTAAATTATTTTTTACATTAATTTTAAAATTTTCAGCTTCTTGTATCAGAAATTTATTGAATTCAGAATCATAACTGTTTATTTTTAATCCATCAGCTTTACTTTGTGCTAATATAATTGAATCAGCTTCCAGTCTTAAAGCGAGATAAAATAAATCATCAGTACCAATCTTTTCTAAAGCATCACCTCCCCTCATTAGTTCTACTAAACCAATTAGTCTGTCATCATTATCTAAAGCGATCATTCCTACCGCTTCTTCCTCTCCATTAATTTTCAAAACATCAACAAATATCTCTACTGCATCTTCTGGTTTTTTTATATGATTATTTATTCTGCAATCACTTCTCTTTTTATCATCAAATTCAATGCTATCAATTTTGAGCATCTAATAAACTCCTCTCTAGATATGATTTTCTTCCTTCATACTACTGTAATTACCATCATTACCAACTATAATATGATCAACTACATTGACCCCCAGTATCTTACCTGACTTAACCAGCTTTTTAGTAATATTAATATCATCACTGCTTGCATCTATATTACCACTTGGATGATTATGGCCTAATACTATACCGGCTGCATTCTGCAGGATTGCTCTTTTAAAGACCTCTCTCGGAGTGACTAAACTTGAATTTAATGTGCCGGTTGAAACTTCAAATAATCCAGTCACCTTATTTCTGACATCTATAGTCGCCATCACAAATACTTCTTCTGATCTTTTATCTAACTCTGCTACTTCAATAAATAAGTTTCTAGCAGCAATAGGATTATTAATAGTTTTATTTAAATCATATCTGCCACCATTTTCTTTAACTACTCTCAGTGAAAACTTTTGGATGTTTACCATTATTATCTACTCCTTTGTATTTGTTTTTCATTCTTTTTAGTCTAATTAACCTCTGTTCCTCAAGCAACTCCAACTCATCCATTGTCTCAGCGTATGGTCCTAAGGCTCTTTTTATTCTCCAGGCATCAGAAGGTACTCCATTAACAGGCACAGCTATCACCTCATCAGCTTTCACATACTTTTAGTTCTCCATCATCAATAATCAAATCAAGCACTCTATCAGTATCAACTTCTTCCGGAACCACCTCTATATCACTTAAGCTCTCAAAAGTTTCATTAGCATATTTATCAATCAATATTTCCAATAATTTAATCTGATCAAGCTGCAGCAGCTCAACTGCTTCTTTTTTATCTGCTGCTTCAACTATTAATTCACCACCATGATATTCTCTCCAGCTGCAATTAACTTTGAATTTAGGCATCTATCATCAACCTTTCTTTTTAGGCCATCTTTTTAAAGGTATTTAATATATTCTTTAGCTGTTTAAACTGACCATCACTTAAATCATCTATTGACAGGTTCTTATCTTTATCCAGGCCTTCCTTTTCTTTTACTTCCCTCAGGTAGGTAAATAAATCTTTTCTTAGGCCTTTATCATTGCCTATTAAATCTTTAATTTCTTTTTCTCTTTCAGAAAGTTCAGCTTCAATATCTATATCTATTTGAGTATCTTTCTTATCATCAGCTTTCTTCTTTTTCTTAAAAGGTCTTCTCGGCTTTTCTTTATCTTTCTCATTTAAACGCTGTACATCCATCTCCTCAGCTGTTACCAGGCCTGATACAGTAAAAGCTCTTTTTAAAGCCATTGATTCAGCTACCTTTAATATCATAGCTGATGGATACTGTGTCCAGACTCTGGTGCCGGCAAAGTATTCTTTAAAGGGAGCAAAGACATAGACTGGATATTCTCTATCTTTCCGGTAGACTAGGGCATAAGCACCAATAATATCGCCTCTATTGGTACCATATTCATGATCTATACCCTGAGCTTTTCTTCTAAACTTGTCATTTTCCCTAACCACATCTGATACCAGGCCATTGTATTCCTGATGTCTATCAGCTATCTTTAGATAACCATCTCGTGAGGTCATGATTGTTGGTTTGCCTTTAATCTTCCAGAAAAATATCTCTTTATTAAAAGGATCCAGTCCATAAGTTTTAGCTATATGCAGAAACATTCTCAGTTCATCTGTATTAGCATCACTGGCTACTGTTCTTTTTATAGTTTCTACTTCTTTTTGAGTAAAACTGATCAGTTCCTTATTTCTGCTTTCAATATCAACCACTTTATTTTGAGCAGCCATTTATATAACCTCCTTCAGCTTATTATTATCAATGCTTTCATTTAGAAAATATTGATCTAGAAATCCTATAATCTCTGATGCTATACTACTGATCCTTTTTAAGCTCTGCTTTAAATTATATGATTTTTTATACAAAGCTAAGTATTTGTCTGATTTTATTTCTACACCATAGTGGTCCATGACTATGAAGGCAGCTGCTTCTGCTTCCATCTCTTTAACCTCTTTACTCATATCCTTCCTGCTTTCTTTATCATGCAGCAGTTCATGTGCTGTTTCATGGACTAAAACACCCGATTTTTCAGTATCATTAAGCTTTTTATCTATTACTATCTTGCCACCCTGAGAATAGCCTTTTAAGCCTTCTTTCAGCTCTTTTATCTCCAAGTCAATTTCTTTAGTTTCAAGGAATTTCTTTAAAGGTAATAGGAGCTTGCTGTTAGTATCTTTAACTGCTATATCAATACTGGGCAGAGGCTTACCTTCAGTTTGGCTGACATCGAAAACACTTACCGGCCTGAAATACATTCTCTTAACTTCTTTTTCTACTTCTCTAAGCTGAACATTAACATTCTTTTCTTCAGTAACTTTTTTCTTATAAGTAAAAGGAGCAAGTATCGAAATAGCTTTTTCTCCTTTTTTAACATGACGATCAAACTTCTTCTGCCACTGCTTATAGCCAGCAACTAAAGTAGCCTCCGGTTTCTGCAGCTGAATTAGAATTCTATTTTGATAGCTGTAATTATGAAATTTAGCTAAAGTCTTAAGTATTTCTTTAAATTCGTCTGAATTCTGGACTAAATCAATCTTCTGATTAAGCTTCTTTAATAATTTTTTAGTTTTAGCTTTGCTCATTTAAATTACCTCCTTAAATCTAAAAAGAGCCCGGCTTAATAGCCAGGCTCCTATAGTTTATTTGCTTTTTATTCTTTGACTTTAACTTTAAATTTTTCTCCTCTTTCCGTAACTACAATTCCCCCTACTACTTCTCCAGTATCAGCCACAACTGCTTTACTGCCAACTATTCTTATTTTCTTTTTCAGCTTTCTTTTATCAACCTGCTTTTTGATTTTAATAGTATCTTGAAGACTTTTCTCTGCAAATTCTAATAACTTATCATTATCGTATTTCCATTTATCTCGCTGTTTTCTAAATTGCAGCTGGCCGAAGGGTAATTTATGAGTCTTAAGTTCCAGATCATCTTTTTTTAGCTGTTCAGCATAGACCCTGAGCAGACCTTCCATGTACTCAATATCATTATCCAAATTATCATTTTCAGATTCCAGCCACTGATTGACCTCATCTATTTCCTTTTGTATCTCTTCAATCTCTGTATCAGCAAACTCCTGATTCTCTTTCTTTTTCTGCTTTAGATGTCTGATCTTCCTTAAAGCCCAGTTAGCTTTTTGGTCATTATCAATAAGGAAATGGTTATTTTCTTTTTTCTGATCATTTTGTTGTCGCTGTAATTTAACTGCTTCCATAGTCAGCCTCCTTAGTTTTTAGCTCTAATTGCCTCTACATCATCTAAATTCTCACCACAGTAAGGACAGATCCAGGATTTCTTATTTGCACTGTAACTTCTTCTATTACATTCAGGACACTCTTTAACATACATTCATTTGCCTCCTATGCTGATTTAGAATTTATATAGCTATCTTTAACTAATTCCTGAAGCATCTGCTTTAATGGCTTTTCTCCCCGGTCTAAAACAGGCATTATGACAGCTTTTACATCTTCCTGATTATCCAGGATAAACAGAGGATTATTATTATCCTTAACCTTATATTTATCTCCATAATCTAATAGAAAATCATATTCTCGGTTAAACATTCCAATATCATTACCAGCTTTAAAGATTCTGACTTCATCTCCGGAATCATTTTGCTTATAGAAGTCAGTAATTACTGCTTCATATTTAGCATTACCAATCTGGCTGGTAACTGTTTTCGTATTTAGCTTATTTTCTCTAAATACATTAGCCCCGGCTGAAGAGATTGTTCCTTCAAAATTAAAGGGTATATCTGCAGTCGACTTATAGCTGTTATATTTAGCAAAGAACTTGCCAAATTCAGCTTCATTAAGCTTTACCATGACATAGGTGTCTGTTACGTTATATGATCCATCCTCAAACTTCTCAATTATCACATTATCGCTCTTCCTGATCAGCTTTGCTATTTCTTTACCATTAATCATTTTATCCACTCTCCTTAAATTTTTTTAGAAAAATAAAAAGTCCTGCCACTTAAGGCAGGTTAATAATTAGTTAATATTTAAATATATCCGGTAATTCCCTCCAAATTGCATCAAAACTGGTGTTATGTTGACTAGATATCTGTTCTACTGCTTTAGTTGCTTCCACCCCGAGAATGATTAATTTAATAGCTGCTGCAGCTAATGCTGCTAATGACACTGACATAGGTAATCCTCCTTTCTCTTTGATGGTATTTAAAGAGTTAATTCTTCTTGATCACCTATATAATATATAACTGTAAACTGGTTAAATTAATTCTGATGACAAAAATAATAGCCACCCTAATACAGGATGGCCAATTGTATGATCTCCTTATTTATTTGATCTATATCATCTGTTTCAGCTATAGTCTGTCACAGTTAGCAAGTTAGATGCTGTAAATATTGATTAGTTAGAAGCTATTCCTCCCGGTATAAGTTATAATCTTTTCCCAGCAACAGTGAACTTAATTAAATCAGCTGATTTAATCTCCCTTAAACTTCAAGAAGCAATTTCTGCTCTACCTGTTTCTCTATTTGCTCCTGTACAAATGCAGTATTCACAGCATAATACATAATTTTTGCTTGTGATGATAAATCTATCACCAGGAATAATATTTGCTTTAACTCAATATTTATTGCCTCAAGTATCGATTTCCAGCCTGGATTGAGTTGATTTTCAGTCTGCAGTTATAATTTTTCTAAGTCATTGTTGGAGTATTTTAGAGCAAAAAGTTTCCCCTTAAAAAAAAGCCATATATAAAAAAAATAAACCCCTTCAAAAATTTAAAATAAATATTTTTTTAATATAGGAGTTTAATATTTACTTGGTCTTTAAGTAAATATTAAACCCTATGGAGATCTTTATAAAGAAAAACATATTATGCAAAAAGAAAAAGCTTCTTACTCAGCCTAAACTGCCATAAAAATTTGAGTGGTCAAAATTACTGCAACAATCAATTAGCAGAATTA
>QBLP01000504.1 GCA_003070825.1 Halanaerobium sp.
AGATGTGTATAAGAGACAGATATTTCTCCCTTCAAATATTTTTCTCCGATGATCACACTGAGTTCATCCATTTCAATATTTTCTACAGCCAGAGATGCTCTGACATTTTCTATGGCCTCTTTAATTTCTTTGCTGCTCATTCTTTTCATTGAGATTATCCTTTCTTTATCAATCATATTTAAAATGATATAATATCAGTATAATAGCTGTGACTTAAATTATCCATTAAAAGGGGAAATTATTATGAGTATCAAAAAAGAAATTGAGTTGCCCGAAGAAATAATTTTAAGTTTACGCCTGGATGTAGATGAAGTCATTAAAGAAATGAAAAGAACCCTGGCAGTTAAATATTTCAAAGAAAGAAAATTGTCTATAGGCCAAAGTGCTAAACTTGCCGAGATGATAGAAGAGGATTTCATTAAATACTTAGGAAGTCAGAATATTTCTATTTTTAATATTGATGATCTGGATGAACTGAAAAAGGATTTGGGAAATTGTTCAATGTGCAAAGGTGATTTAGAAATAGGAAATGTAAATCATATTGTTGATCTTGATAATTTCATTATTATTATTAAAAATGTTCCTGCTAATGTTTGTAAACAATGTGGTGAATATTATTTAGAGCAGAATGTGGCTTTAGAAATTGAAAAGATTATTGATAATTATAGAGAAAATGCTGCTGAAGTAATAATTATTAATTATTTTGATGTAGTTGTTTAATGATTTAATAGGATAGATGACTAATAGCAGTGATGATAAATTGAATACTTCTTTTTAGTTTAAGTATTTTTCTAAATCCTCAATTGATTCAATAGTTAACAGGTTATCCCTAATTATTTTTAAAGTTCCAATCTCATTATTATAAAGGGATTTTTCTAATTCTGGAGGGAATGAATCAATATTTAATTTTATTACCGTCAAACTTACTGAATTTAGCCGAGAAAGCCTCGCTTATGTCAATAGGTGGGGATGAATCGATTAATTTATAGTTGAAAAAGCT
>QBLP01000105.1 GCA_003070825.1 Halanaerobium sp.
GTAGTATATAACTTAATTAAACCTCTGTCTATTAAACGGTAAACAGTTTGCCGGGAAGTGTCAGCAATCTTTAAAACTTTTTTTAATTGATGATCTTTATCCCCGTTTTCCAGTAAATATTCTAAAATCAAAAACTGTTTTGGTGCTCTTTTTTTAAGCTGGTCAAGCTCGGCCTCATAGTCAGTGATTTCTGAATTTAATTTAAGCATTTCAATCTGCTTTTTTTGTGGTTTTTGTTCGGTTATTCCCGGCGGCAGAACACTCTTTATAACCTGAGCCAGATAAGCGTGATAATAGGCTGCTGTCCAATAGAAAAGGTCCAGCAGTTCCTGCCCAAAAAAGCTCTCCGGGTAAAGCAGAGATTCTACTTTTTTTAGTTTTGATTTATCCACATCTGATTCAGCCTTAGTTTTAACCACAAATCCGGTCAGTTTACGGCGGCCAAAAGGGACTCGAACAAGCTGCCCGATCTTAATTCTAGAACTTAATTCTTCAGGAAGCAGATAATCACACTCCTTATTTAATTTTTTTAAAGGTAAATCAACTACAACCTTGATTATTTGATCCATTCTTATTCCCTCTCATTAAAAAATTAATTTGATTTTTTAACTGTTCTAAAAATAATCTGCTAACTAAAGAAAAAACCGAAGGCAAAAACCTTCGGCAGCTAAAAGAAAATCTCTCCTTTATAATTATTCCAAACCAGCTTCTTTTCTCAAGTTATTCACTCTATCCACTTTTTCCCATGGTAGTTTTAGATCATGGCGTCCAAAATGACCGTAAGCAGCTACCTGTTTATAAATTGGATTTCTTAAATTTAAATTTTTAATAATCTGAGCCGGTCTTAAATCAAATTCTTTTTTAACTATTTCTTCCAGTTCATTTTCTGGAATTACTGAAGTACCAAAAGTATCAACCATTACCGAAAGTGGTCTGGCTACACCAATTGCATAAGCAATTTGAACTTCACATCTTTCTGCCAGCTCTGCAGCTACTATGTTTTTAGCAATATATCTGGCAGCATAGGAAGCGGAGCGATCAACTTTTGTCGGGTCTTTACCAGAAAATGCTCCTCCACCATGGTGAGCTGTTCCACCATATGTATCAACGATAATTTTTCTTCCTGTTAGGCCTGTATCTCCATTTGGGCCTCCGATAACAAAACGGCCGGTTGGATTAACTAAAATCTCAGTCTCGTCTCTTAATAATTCTGGCTTAATTATTTCTTTTATAACATGTTTTGTTATATCTTCTTTAATCTGTTCCTGACTTACTTTTGGATGGTGCTGGGTAGAAACCAGTACTTTATCTACATAAACTGGTTTATCATCTTCATAGGCAACAGTAACCTGAGTTTTCCCATCTGGTCGCAGATATTTAAGTGGGCCATTTTTTCTGACTTCGGCCAGTCTGCGGGCCAGTTTATGTGAGAGCATTACCGGCAGCGGCATTAATTCTTCTGTTTCATTAGAAGCATAGCCAAACATTAAACCCTGATCTCCAGCTCCTAAATCAGAATTAGATTCACCTGCCTTTTCTTCCAGTGAATGATCTACTCCCATAGCAATGTCTCCTGACTGCTCATCAATAGCTGTTAAAACAGCACAGGTTTCACCATCAAAACCATATTTGGCTCTGGTATAACCTATTTCCTTAACAGTATCTCTGGCAATCTTTTTTAAATCAACATAGCAGGAAGTCGTAATTTCTCCAGCAATTAAGATTAAACCTGTGGTAACCATAGTCTCACAAGCTACCCTTGCATCTGGATCTTTTTCTATTATTGCATCCAGAACAGCATCAGAAATCTGATCGGCAACCTTATCCGGATGACCTTCAGTTACAGATTCTGAGCTAAATAAATACTTCCGTGTCATAATATCACCTTTCATCTATACTTATTGCGAACTAAAAGCAAATTTTACTAAGATAATCAATAAATTTAGTTTAGCACATAATATTTAGACTGTCAATTTAGCTGCTTTGATTTGATTTCTTCTCTTTTCTAATATAATAAAACAAATAAAGTCCGACAAAGATCAGTAATATACTGATTAATCTGGCAACCTGAAAATCAAAAATCAAAAGACTATCTGTTCGCTGGCCTTCTATAAAAAATCTAAAAATAGAATAAATTATTAAGTATAACGAAAATACTTCTCCATCTTTTTTGAAATCAGAACGAAGATAAAAAATCAAAAAAAGAAAAAGAAGAAAGTCAGCTGCTGATTCGTAAAAAAACGCGGCTTCCCGGTATGCCCCTTCAATATACATCTGTTTTTTGATAAAGTCTGGAAAAACATTATAGTAACTTTCGTCTACAATCTGCCCAAAAGCTTCTTGATTAATAAAGTTACCCCAGCGACCAACTGATTGTGCTAAAGCCATTAATGGCGCCAGATAATCAAGGGCCAATAGAAAGTTTTTCTTTCTTTTGTTAGAAAGCAGGTAAAGAATAAGAATTCCAATTAATATTCCACCATGAATTGCCAGCCCACCTTCATTAACGGCTATAATTTTTACTGGATACGCTAAATAATAATCCAGATTAAAAATTACATAGTATAGCCTTGCCCCTAGAATGCCTAGAGGAAAAGCTATAATTATGAAGTCTAGAAAAAATTCAAAATCAAATTCTTTTTCTCTTTTCAACAATAAGTTCAAAATAAAAAGCGAAATTATTAAAGCAGATACAATTAAAAAACCATACCATCTTATTTCTAACGAAAATATCCTAATCATTACCGGATCAATAATTTTTATCACCTATCTTAAACATTTTTCATTTTTGGATCCAGTGCATCTCTTAAACCATCACCAAGAAGATTAAATCCTAAAACACCAAAAATAATTGCCAGTCCCGGAAAAGTGGCTACCCAGGGTGCTTTCTGCAGAGAACTTCTGGCATCACTTAACATTGCTCCCCATTCTGGAGAAGGAGGCTGTGCACCCAAACCAAGAAAACTTAAGGCTGCAGCTTCTAAAATTGCAGTTGCAATACTTAAAGTTGTCTGGACAATTAAAGGCGCCATAGCATTTGGCAGAAGGTGTTTGAATATAATCCTGAGATCTCCGGCACCTAAGGCTCTGGCAGCACTAATATATTCACTCTCTTTAATTGAAAGAACTGAAGATCTAACAATTCTTGCAAAACGCGGCACATTAATAATCCCAATTGCAATCATTGCATTTTTTAACTGTGGTCCCAAAATAGCGACTATACCAATAGCCAATAAAATGCTTGGAAAAGCAAGCATAATATCCATAAATCTCATAATAACCATATCTAATTTACCGCCGTAATAACCGGCCAATAGTCCAAACCCTACCCCAAATAATAATGCTAATGCCACGGAAAATAATCCTACCTGAAGAGAAATCCTTGAGCCGTAAATTATTCTACTTAAAATATCTCTTCCCAGACCATCGGTTCCTAATAAGTGTTCAGAAGATGGTGCCTCATATCGGGATATAATATTTGTTTTTATAGGATCATATGGAGCTAATACTGGAGCTAGTACAGCAACCAAAATTAAAAATATAATAATAACTAATCCTGCAATTCCAATTTTACTCTGAAGTAATCTCCGCCAGGCCTCAAGCCAGGGGTTTGTATTCTTTTTCATTACTCTATTCTCATTACTATCTGCCATTTCGATAATCTCCTCTCCTACTCATACTGAATCCTTGGATCTACTAAAGCATATGATAAATCAACAATTAAATTTACTATTACAAATACACCGGCAAAAAACAAGATTCCTCCCTGTACAATTGGGAAATCGCGAGCATAAATTGCATCAACTAGATATTTACCCAGTCCAGGCCAGGAAAAAATTGTTTCAGTCATCACGGCTCCTCCAAGCAAAACTCCAAACTGAAGCCCAACAACTGTAATAATTGGTACCATAGCATTTTTTAAAGCGTGCTTAAAAATTACGATTTTTCTTTTAAGACCTTTAGCATAAGCAGTTCTAATAAAATCTTTTCTTAGTACTTCTAACATTGAAGATCTTGTCATTCTGGCGATTATTGCCATTGGTATAGTCCCTAAAGCAACTGCCGGTAGGACCAGGTGATGTAAAATGTCTTTTAATGCATTAAAATTAAGCTGAATTATGCTGTCAATGACATATAAATTTGTAATGGGAGTAAAGTCCAGGCCTACTCCAATCCTTGATGAAGGTGGAAACCAGCCTAACTCAACAGCAAAAAGCCAGATAAACATCAACCCCAGCCAGAAAATAGGCATTGAAACTCCCATTAAGGCAATCAGCATGCTTAAATTATCAAACCAGGAGTTCTGGTTTATTGAGGCAAAAATCCCTGCAGGAATTCCAACTACAACCGCAAATATCATTGCGAAAAATGATAATTCTAAAGTTGCTGGAAACCTCTGTGCTAGTTCAGCACTGACAGGATTATTACTCATTATGGACCTGCCTAAATCTCCCCGCAATAAATCTTTAACATACCGCCAAAATTGCACCGGCAGCGGGTCATTTAGACCCATCTGTTCTCTTAATCTTTGCAGCGCTTCATCAGTAGCTCTCTCTCCCAGCATAGTCTGGGCAGGATCACCAGGAATTAAATGAACAATTAAAAAAACTATAACTGCTACTCCAATTAAAATTGGAATTAAAGCAAGTAATCTTTTAATAATATAGTTAATCATTTCCTAATTACACCTTCCTATTCAAAGTTAATCTGCGGCTAAAAATAGCCGCAGATTAGTTTTATTATTAAATTATATTTATTCTCTATTCTTCTAACCACAATCTGTGCAGTTTTTCTGTTCCAGTTGGGTTAGGTATATAATTTTTAACTTCATCTTTTAAAGCAATTGGTGGTGTTGAGTGAACTAAAGGAACCCAGGGAGCATCTTTATGGATGATTTCCTGTGCTTCCATGTAAAGTTCAACTCTTTTATCATGATCCATTGTTTTTTGTGCTTCAACTAATATTTCATGCAGTTCTTCACTTTCATAGGCATTATTACTGTTAGTTTTGTCTAAAAGCACATATAAGAAGTTATCTGGATCACCATTATCACCAGTCCAGCCTAACATATAGGTTGGAGCTTCCTGATGTTCTGTTTTGTCAAGATAGGTACTCCAGTCATAAGTTACTAAATTAGCAGTGACACCAATCTCACTTAAATAACTTTGAATAGCCTGGCCAATAAATTTACCCTGTGGGATATATGGTCTTGGAACAGGCAGATACCAGAGATCAAATTCAAAACCGTCTGCATAGCCAGCTTCAGCTAATAATTCTTTAGCTTTTTCTGGATTATATTCATAGGGCTCAATATTATCATTGTAACCCCAGATAGAAGGTGGCATTGGATTCTTAGCTGGTTCTGCTAAACCTGCATAGAAAGCATCAATAATAGCCTGCTTGTCAATTGCATGGTTAAAGGCTCTTCTGACTCTAACATCATCAAAAGGCTCAAAATTTAAGTTCATAGCAAAATAGCCAACATTCATACTTGGTCTTAAAGAAAGTTTTAGTTTATCAGAATTTCTGATAGCCTCAACATCTTCAGGACTTACTCCATCCATCATATCAATTGTTCCTGCCTGTAATTCCATAAAACGAGCTGAGTTATCAGGAATTGAGCGGAAAACAATCTCGTCAATATAAGCTCTTTCTCGCCAGTAATTTTCATTTGCCTTTAAGATAACTCTATCTCCCTGACGCCACTCTTCTAAAGTATAAGCACCAGTTCCTACAGGATTCTTAAAGTAATCTTCTCCATATTTCTTAACAGCCTCTGGGCTGGCAATTCCAAAGGGAACCATAGCCAGATTGTTTAAGAAAGGAGCCTGTTTTTCAGAAAGAACGAATTCTACTGTATATTCGTCTACTACATTAACTTCCTGAATAATTCCAGGAAAACCCTGGAACATATAACCATAATAGGTGAACTCTCCACCAATGTGATAAGGATGATCTTCTAAACGCCAACGGTCAAAGTTCCACTTTACTGCTTCAGCATTAAAAGGATTTCCGTCATGAAATTCTACACCTTCACGTAAGTTGAAAGTCCAGGTTAAACCATCTTCAGATACTTCCCAGTCTGTTGCCAGAGCTGGCTCTACTTCTGTTGTGCCGGGTGTATAATCAACAAGGGTATCATAAATCTGCTGAGTTACTTTAAACGATTCTCCGTCAGTAACCTGAATTGGATCCAGGCCTACTGAGTCTCCTCCACGGCCAAAAACTAAGGTTCCACCCTGTTCCTGGGCCATTACTCCTGTCACAAACACCGACATTACTACTAAAATAATTAAAGTTGTTAAAGTTATTTTTCTCATACTATACTTCTTCCTCCTCATTTTTGTCTGTAATATATCTGTCTCTTATACACATCT
>QBLP01000505.1 GCA_003070825.1 Halanaerobium sp.
TACCCGGGCTTCAAATTTCTGCTGTGGGCTTCTCTTACCGCGCTGTTTGGAAATAGGTCTGGTAGAAGGAATTTTATTGTAACCGTAAACTCTTGCAATCTCTTCTACTAAATCAGCAGCCTGCTCCACATCTGTTCTAAAGGAAGGTACTGTAACCTCAAATTCTCCTACTTCAGCAGCAGCTTTAACTTCAAAACCGAGGCGCTCCAGACTTTCCTGAACCTCTTCAGCTTCCAGCTCGATCCCTAAAAGCTCATTAACGCGATCTGTTGTTAGAGTAATTACTGCTGGCTCATATTTTAACGGATAATTATCGATCACATCGGGCACTACTTTAGCTCCATCACACTTTGCCAGCATCTGACAGGCACGATTATTGGCCTCAATTACCTTTTCTATATCCACCCCTCTTTCAAAACGGTGGGAAGAATCAGAGTGCATTCCTAATTTTTTCGCAGTTTTTCGGATGCTGACCGGGTTAAAGTAGGCAGATTCTATTAAAACATCGGTAGTTTCTTCTGTAACCTCAGTATTGGCACCACCCATAACACCACCAACAGCCACTGCTTTTTCTGGATCAGAAATTACTAGCATCTCATCATCTAAAACTCTTTCTTCCTCATCCAGGGTGAGCATCTTTTCTTCAGCTTCTGCCCTGCGCACAACAATTTTGCCATCTTTAATTTTATTAAAATCAAAGGTGTGTAGGGGCTGATTGTATTCCATCAAAACAAAGTTAGAAATATCAACTACATTATTGATCGGTCTAATTCCAGCTGCCTTAAGTCGGCGTTGAATCCACTCCGGGGACTCTTTGACCTTAACATTTTTAACCAGTCGAGCGGTGTAGCGGGGACATAAATCAGGATCTTCAATCTCCACCTCAACATAATCATTAATTTCGCCCAGCTCCTCTGCTTCCTCAAAAGAGATAGGAGGTGTGATTAGATTTTTTTCCTGAGCATATAAAGATTTTATTTCGCGTGCTACCCCCATCATTCCCAGACAGCGGGCATAATTGGGTGTTAGATCAAGTTTGAATACATA
>QBLP01000506.1 GCA_003070825.1 Halanaerobium sp.
TCCAGGCATGAATCCGGCTATCAGATCTGTAGTTAGAACAGCAATTTATAAAAATTTAGAGGTCGTTGGAGTAAGACATGGTTATAAAGGTCTTATTGAAAAAGATTTTTTTGACATGGAACGTGGTTCAGTTGCTGATATTGTTCAGCGTGGAGGGACAATTTTATTATCAGCCCGCTGTGACGAGTTTAAAACTGAGTCTGGAAGAAAAAAAGCTTATGCAAATATGAAAGAAGAAGGCATTGATGGAATTGTTGTAATTGGTGGAGATGGTTCTCTACGGGGTGTTCAAAAAATTAATGAAGAAAGTGACATCAAAGCTGTAGGTATACCAGGGACAATAGATAATGATCTATCATGTACTGATTATACAATAGGTGTAGATACAGCCATGAATACAATTTTAGATGCAGTTAATAAGATTCGAGATACTGCGACATCTCATGAAAGAACTTTTGTTATTGAATGTATGGGCCGGGAATCTGGTTACTTAGCCCTTATGACTGGGCTTGCCGGTGGAGCTGAGTATATTTTGCTGCCTGAAATTGATTTTACACCTCAGGAAGTTTGTGACAAAATCACTCAAGGATTTAACAGAGGTAAATTACACAGTTTAATTATTATAGCAGAAGGGGTAGAAGCTCCATTTGTTGATTTAAATGAATACAACGGTAGTCCTGGGATGGCTATGGGAGAATTGATTAGAGAGCGAACTGGAATGGAAACAAGAGTTACAATTCTAGGTCATCTTCAAAGAGGTGGAAGTCCTACAGCTACAGATAGAATTGTAGCCAGCCGTATGGGTGCTAAAGCAGTAGAATTGTTATTAGAAGGAAAACGTGATAAAATGGTTAACTACAAAGATAATTCTATTGGTGTTTGTGAAATAAAAGATGCAGTTAAGAAAAATGACACCATAAACATGGATATTTATAATCTAGCAAATATTTTATCAATGTAAGTAAATAATTGGGAGGTTAATATGAGAAAAACGAAGATAGTATGTACATTAGGACCAGCAACGAATGATAAAGAAACAATAAAAC
>QBLP01000507.1 GCA_003070825.1 Halanaerobium sp.
CGTCGGCAGCGTCAGATGTGTATAAGAGACAGGTTTAAAACACTATTTAGGAAGACACGAGCAGGGAGTAGTTCATGCAGCAGATGGTTATGCCAGAAGCAGCGGGAAAGTAGGGGTTTGTATTGCAACTTCCGGGCCAGGTGGAACCAATATGGTAACAGGACTGGCAAATGCCTTTATGGATTCAGTTCCTTTAGTTGCTTTTACAGGTCAGGTTTCAACCTCAATGCTGGGGAAAGATTCTTTTCAGGAGGCAGATATCACAGGAATTTCTTTGCCAATTACCAAACATAATTTTTTAGTCACTGATGTAGAAGAACTGGCAAAAACAATCAAGGAGGCTTTCTTTATTGCTAAAACAGGCAGACCGGGGCCGGTACTGATTGACCTGGCTAAAGATGTAACCCAAAAAGAGGCCGAATTTAATTACCCGTCTAAAATTAATTTGCCGGGCTATAGGCCTAGTTTTGAAGGACACCGACTGCAGGTTAACAAAGCGGCTAAGGCTATCAACGAGGCTAAAAGACCGCTGCTCTATGTTGGCGGTGGAGCTATAATCTCCGGTGCTGAAAAAGAGATCAAAGAGCTTGTTGAAAGGGCAAAAATACCAATAACAACAACTCTAATGGCTTTGGGAATCTATCCTGAAGATAGAGAATTAGCGCTGGAGATGCTGGGAATGCACGGAACTCAATATGCTAACCGGGCAACCTTAGAAACCGATCTAGTTATTGCAATAGGTGCCCGTTTTGACGACCGAGTTACCGGCAAATTAGATGAGTTTATAGCTCAGGCCGATATTATCCAGATTGATATTGACCCGGCGGAAATAGGTAAAAACTTGGATGTAGAAATACCGATAGTCGGGGATGTTAAAGATGTACTGCAGGAGATACTTCCCTTTATCGAAGAAAAAGAAAATGGGGAATGGCAGGATAGAATTAGAGAGCTCAAGGAAAAATATCCTCTAAGATATAATGATGATGATGATTCAGAAGTGATTAAACCACAATATTTGATGGAAGAAATTGATAAGTACACAAA
>QBLP01000508.1 GCA_003070825.1 Halanaerobium sp.
CTCTTAACTCTACCAGAAGCATTTCCTCCAGCTAGAGTTTCTACTTCTTTAACACTTACATGGTTAAAGTCACCAGGAATTGACTGCTTTAAGCAGGATGCAGCGGCTCCGAACTCAGCAGCTTCCTGAAGCTTTTTGCCAGTAACTAGAGAATATATTAAACCACCGGCAAAGGAGTCTCCTCCTCCAACACGATCAATAATTGTAATCTCATACTTTGTTGATTGCACAAAGTTTTCACCATCAAAAAGTACAACTAACCAACCATTATGCGAAGCACTATGGCTGATTCTTAAGTGACTACCAACTAATTCTAAATCAAAGCGGTCGATTAACTGTTTAGCAACATCTTTGTAACCTTCAACATTTAAATCACCACTGGTAATGTCAGAACCACTCTTGATATCAAATACCATTTCGGCATCTTCTTCATTTGCTATTACAATATCAGTATATTCCATTAAACCTTCCATTACCTGACCAGCTCTTTCTCTGCTCCAAAGCTTAGCGCGATAGTTTAAGTCGCAGCTTACCTTGACTCCGTGTTTTTTAGCAGCTTTAACAGCTTCTAAAGTAACATCTGACATCTGCTCACTTAAAGCAGGAGTAATTCCTGTATAGTGGAACCAGTCAACATCAGCAAAAATTACTTCCCAGTCAAAATCTGAACTTTCAGCTTCAGCGATTGCAGAATGAGCTCTATCATAAACTACGTTAGACGGTCTCTGGCTTGCACCATTTTCACAGTAATAG
Organism: Halanaerobium sp.; assembly: GCA_003070825.1. Taxonomy (GTDB): domain Bacteria; phylum Bacillota; class Halanaerobiia; order Halanaerobiales; family Halanaerobiaceae; genus Halanaerobium. Next base: position 754 of record QBLP01000508.1, read on the forward strand.
ATTCCTAAACGGTCTCCACCACGTGCAATATAATCAGTATCAACACCAAAACGACGAACTTCATTTAAAGCAGCCTGACCGATCGGATTGTTAGGTAACTTAGTTACAAAACGAGCATCCAGGCCATAATTAGCCAAAGATACAGCAGTATTTGCCTCCCCTCCACCATAAATCACATTAAAAGAATCCGCCTGAATAAAACGCTCATGGTTAGGTGGTGTCAAACGCAGCATAATTTCTCCAAAAGTAACAACTTTCTTAGACATAAAATAAAAACCTCCTGTTAAATTT
>QBLP01000509.1 GCA_003070825.1 Halanaerobium sp.
GTTATAATGGGGAAAACAAATATGGATGAGTTTGCAATGGGTTCTTCCACAGAAAACTCTGCTTTTTTTGTTACTCATAACCCCTGGAACTTAAATCATGCTCCTGGTGGATCGAGTGGAGGTTCAGCTGCCGCTGTTGCTGCCGGAGAATGCGCAGCAGCTCTTGGTTCTGATACAGGTGGCTCGATCAGACAGCCTGCATCTTACTGTGGTGTAGTTGGTTTAAAACCTACCTATGGAATGGTTTCACGTTATGGTTTAGTTGCCTTTGCTTCTTCTTTAGATCAAATTGGACCAATTACTAAAGATGTTGAAGATAGTGCAATTTTAATGAATGTAATCGCAGGCCATGACCCACAGGATTCGACTTCTATTGCAGGTAAAAAAGAGGATTATACTAAATATCTAAAAGAAGATGTAAGCGGGATGAAAATTGGAATTCCCGAAGAATATTTCAATTTGGAATTTGATGAAGAAGTTAAAGCCAGTGTCCTGGCAGCAGTGGAAAAATTAAAAGAAGCGGGTGCTGAAGTAGAAACAGTACATATGACAGATGCCTCTTATGCACTGGCAGCTTATTATGTAATTGCTCCCGCGGAAGCCAGCTCCAATCTGGCCCGTTATGATGGAGTACGCTATGGACTTCGTAGTGAGCAGGCAGCTGATGTAAGTGAGATGTTTACCAATACCAGACATGAGGGTTTTGGTGATGAGGTAAAAAGAAGAATTATGATCGGAACCTATGCTTTAAGTTCAGGTTATTATGATGCTTATTACCTTAAGGCACAGAAGGTTAGAACCCTGATTAAAGATGATTTTGACCGTATCTTTAATGATTTTGATCTGATCCTAACTCCAACCGCGCCCTCAACAGCGATTGAACTGGAATCAAAAAGTGACCCTTTAGAAATGTACCATACAGATATCTTTACAGTACCAGTAAATATAGCTGGTGTACCTGCAATGCTGTCTCTTATACACATCT
>QBLP01000106.1 GCA_003070825.1 Halanaerobium sp.
ATTATTGGCTTTATGTTTTTAAATCCCTTCTGGACAGCTATTTTGTCAGCAATTGGCTCAATTGAATTTAGATTGTTGAAAAGAAACTTTGTCTGGTATAAGTTTCTGTTTAATAGATTTGTTTTATTTTTAGCTGCAGCTTCTGGAGCATTTTCATTTAAACTGGCAAGGCCACTTTTAGATAGTGGATCTTTCCCTTTTTTATCAATTTTACTGGCAAGTATTATTTATTTTATAATCAATAACACTTTAGTTTATATAGTTATTAGGATTGCAGAAAATGATGTAAATAATCTTTCATTAATTAGTTATTTTAGAGAACTTTCGAAAAATTTAATTACATCTTATTTTGTAGGTCTTATTTTATTAGCCTCTTATTTTTATTTTGGAAAGATATTATTTGCTCTTGTAATAATTTTATTATTTATAATTAAAGATTTTTTCTATTCTCGACTACAACAACTGAACTCCTATACTCAAATAATCGAAAGTTTCTTAAAAGTAATTGACTCAAAAGACCATTATACTGAAGGTCACTGTGAACGAGTGGCTAAATATACATATCATCTATGTGATGAAATGGATTTATCATGGGCTAAATCAGAAAAAATAATAAGTGTTGCTAAAATTCATGACATAGGTAAAATTTATGTTGACGATGATATTTTGCGAAGTTCAGATAAATTAAGCGAACAGGAATATCAAGAAATTAAAAGACATACAGAATATGGATATCAACTTTTAAAGGATATAGATATTTTGAATAAAGAATTAGATGTAATTAAATACCACCATGAACGCTGGGACGGTAGAGGATACCCTGAAGGTCTGAAAGGAAAAGAAATCCCGGTAGGAGCCAGGATTTTAACGGCCTGTGATTCACTGGATGTAATGATTACCGGCAGAACATATAAACCGCCGATGACCAAAGAAGAAATCATTGAGGAATTTAAAAAATGCGCCGGGGGACAGTTCGATCCGGAAATTGCCGAGAAAATGATTAAATTAATCAGAGATGGATATTTTGATGATAAATTTAAAAGTGAAGAAAAAATCAGGAAATTAGAGTTGTCGCTTGAATATTAAACCGAAAAAGTTAAAAAGGGGAGAGCTGAATATGAATACAGAAATAAAAAAATTGATTCAGGAACTTGAAGGGGTAGTCTCCTGTAATTTAACAGGTGCAGATCAGATAGACGAAATCCACATTATAGCTGATAAGAAAAGAGATCCTAAAAGGATTGTTAGAGATGTTGAAACAGTCTGTCTGGTGCACAAAGATTTTAAAATAGACCATAAAAAGATCAGTATTGCCAGGATCGACAGTAATTTTGCAGAGGCTGCTGACACATTTTCCAGCGAAAGAATAGAACTTGTTTCAATTTATACTGAAAATAATCGCTCCCGCTGTAATGTGGAAATGAAAATCAATGGGCAGGAAATCAAAGAAAGTTTTGAAGCTCAAATTGGAGAAAGCATAGAAAAATTGATTGGAAGATCTGTTTTAACTATTTTAAATAAATATTTAGATTTTAAGCTGCAGCTTATTGTTGATGATATTTTTACGATCAAAGGCAAAGAGGAGCTGGTAATTGCTGAAATTTCAATGTATAACCCCGAAAACAATTTAAAACAGGAAAAATTAGTTGGAGCTGTTCATGTAAATAATAATATTTCCTTAGCAATTGCAAAGGCCTGTTTAAAAGCCGTTAATAGAAAGATCTGTTATTTTATCTAAAATAATAAATAGAGGTGATTATCTTGCTAAAAAAAATATTGATTCTAGTACTTTTAATAATAATTTCATTCTCAATATATACAGTATTGGCCAATCTCTATCTTGACCGCCAGTATGAGCAGGATGTCAGCTCTATGCAGAGACGATATACACTCAGTGATAATCTTTCGATTCCAAATCCAAATAGTATTTCTATTCCTTCTTCCTTAAGAAGATATATTCAGGCCAGTATTCCGGATCACAGAAATTTATCAACTTATGTTAATCTCAATTATTCTGGCAAATACCGTAAGGATAAATATGGTGAGATGTTTGATTTTAAAGTCAAATCATTTTACAATTTAAAAAACGAGGAGTTTGTCAGTGAGTGGTTTATTGATGAAAATCGGGTTACTTTTAATAAATTGCGAGAGGTATCGATTGGAGATAAACAGATTTATGAATTCAAATATATGGGAATTAAAAATAATCAGGAAGTTTACGGACAGAGTGCTCTACCTTTTCTAAAGAGCCGGATGATTATTGATGCAGTTTATTTTCCTTATTATTATTTAGCAAGCGGCAGTATAGATTATAGATACATGAGCAATAACCGGACACTTCTGGAGTTGAATACTACTTCTGGAAAACTTAATTATGTTCTTGATTTTAATGAACAGGGAAAATTAATTTCTATTACGACTGATGAATTTAATTTCGATGGAAACAGAGTTAGCCTCAAAGCTTATTATGATGATTATATAGATTATCAAAATTATAATCTGCCGGCTTCAATAACTGTGGAAATTGAAAATAACTTTGATAAATATGTTTTATATGAAGCCAATCTAGATAGTGTTACCTATAGATAAATAAAAAATAATTCTAATGCCTTTTGATTTGAATTTAAATCAGGGCATTTTTTCTGTGACATAGCTCACAGAACTAATAAAATAAAAGGCATATAATAAACTTGACAAAAGAAGTCGGAATTAATATAATATGTATTGACAGGCTAATTCTGTCTGTACATATTTATAATTATTATAATAACTTTCAAAAAGTATAAGAATATAAGGAGGAGTTTTAAATGTTTAGAAAAGTTAAAGATGATATTTACAGTGTGGGAATTATTGACTGGCACCGCAAGTTGTTTGATGAGTTGATTCCTCTACCTGATGGTACAAGTTATAACTCGTATTTTGTTAAAGGTGAAGAAAAGAATGCAATTATTGATACAGTAGAGCCTGATTTTGTTCAAGACTTTTTAGATAATTTAGATGATCTCGGGGTGGAAAAAATAGATTACATTATTTCCAACCATGCCGAGCAGGACCATTCAGGGTCTATTCCTCATTTATTAGAGAAGTTTCCGGAAGCTGAGGTTTTAAGTTCCAAAAAAGCAAAGCCAATGCTTTTAGACCTGCTTGATCTTGATTCTGATCAGATTAGAGTAGTTGAAGATGGTGAGACTGTTGATTTGGGTGGCCGCACCTTAGAGTTTATTGATACTCCCTGGGTTCACTGGCCTGAAACCATGTCAACCTATCTGCAGGAAGAAAATATTTTATTCCCCTGTGATTTCTTTGGCTCTCACCTGGCAACCAGTGATCTATTTGTAGAAGATCATAGTGAGGTTTATAAGGCTGCCAAAAGATATTATGCTGAGATTATGATGCCTTTTAGAATGATTATCAAAAAGAATCTGGCTAAATTAGAAGACTATGAGATTGACATGATTGCTCCCAGCCACGGTCCTATTTATGATAATCCAGAAATGATTTTAGAAGCCTATCAGGAATGGGTTAGTGATGAGGTTAAGCCAGAAGTTGTAGTGCCCTATGTTTCAATGCACGGCAGTACTGATGATTTAATAAAATACTTTATCAGTCGGTTGATTGATGAGGGAATTAAAGTTAAACCCTTTAATCTGGCCGATGTTGATTTAGGTGATCTGGCAATTTCACTTGTCGATGCATCAACTGTAATCTTTGGTTCTCCAACCGTTTTAACCGGACCACATCCATCTGCAGTATATGCAGCTTATCTGGCCAATGTCTTAAAGCCAAAAACCCGTTATGCTTCGATTATTGGTTCTTACGGCTGGGCAGGCAGAATGACTGATAAGCTCTTAGAGCTAATGCCTAACTTAAAGGTAGAACTCTATGATCCAGTTGTTGCAAAAGGCCACGGGGCAGAAGAGGATTATCAGGAAATTGACCGTCTGGTAGAAGAAGTAAAAGCTGACCTGGAAAATCTTTAGAAAATATAAATAAAGTTCGCTTTAATTGAATAATCTCCAAGAGAAGGCTCCTGTCTTAGCGCAGGGGCTTTTTTATGTTCATTTATGTTCACGCACCGGGTGCGTGAACATAAATGAACATTTTCAGTCAGATAGCTAAATTTAAATAAAGGTTTTTCAGGCTATAAAAAGAATTAATTATTTAAGACAGTTTTTAAAAGGCGGTGTAAATTTAATGATATATTTTAATAATGCTGCTACCAGCTGGCCCAAACCGGAGTCTGTTTATCAGGCGGTGGACACATTTTTTAGAAACTCAGGCATGAATCCCGGTCGTTCAGGTTCTGGGAAAAGTATTGATGCAGCCAGAATGGTTTTTGCAGGCAGGGAAGAAGTGGCTGATTTTTTTGGAGTTAATGATTCTGCTCATATAGTTTTCAATTCTGGAGCAACTGAATCTTTAAATACTGTAATTAAGGGTGTTTTAAAAAGAGGAGATCATGTTATAACTTCAAAGATGGAACATAACTCAGTGCTGAGACCGCTGGAGCGCTTAAAAATTGAGAAAGCAATTGAAGTAGATTACATAGATATAGACCCGGAAAGTGCAGAAATTGATTATCAGGGAATCATAAATGCTGTTAAAGATAATACCCGCTTAATTGTAATTTCTCATGCCTCCAATGTTCTGGGGACAGTTAATGATCTTAAAAAAATTGGAGAAATAGCTGCTGCAGAAAAAATATTGTTTTTAGTTGATGCAGCCCAGACAGCGGGAGTGATTCCTATTGATGTGGAGGAGCTGAAAATTGATTTTCTAGCAGTCCCGGGCCACAAGTCATTATTTGGACCACCAGGAGTTGGTGCTTTATATGTTAGAGATCCCAAGTCTATGCTGCCTTTAAAAGAAGGTGGAACCGGAACAAATTCCTTAAGCATTACTCAACCTGAAATAATGCCGGATTATCTGGAGGCAGGAACCCTTAATACACCTGGAATAATTGGTCTGGCGGCAGGAATTAAGTTTATTAAAAATGAAGGCCTTGCCAGGATTCATCAACGGGAGATGACTCTGCTTGAGCGGCTGATTGCCGGTTTAACTGATCTACCTGAGATAAAACTTTACGGAAAAAAAGAGATTAAAAATAGAACAGCTGTGACAGCATTTAATCATCAGGGTTTGAGCTCCAACCAACTGGCCTTTAAACTGCAGCAGGAATATGATATTCAGCTGCGGGGAGGCCTGCACTGTGCTCCTCTATTACATCAGAGCCTGGGCACAGACAAAACTGGAATGCTGAGGCTCAGCCCCGGTTATTTTAATACTGAAGCTGAGGTAGATAAATTTTTAAATATAATAGAAACGATTAAGTAATTTAATTTACTTTAAATAATTAACAGATCAAATTTAAAAATCCAAATTCTAACTGGAGGAATTAAAAATGAAAGAAATAGATGCACGTGGTTTAGTCTGCCCCAAGCCGGTTGTGCTGACCAAAAAAGCGATGGCTGATAATGATGAAATTTTAACTGTAGTTGATAATAGAACTGCTTCGGAAAATGTTGCTAAACTGGCTCGAAAAATGAAGGCAGAAGTTACGATTGTAGAAGAAGCTGAAGATTACTTTAAAATTATGATTAAAAAAACCGCCGCTGATAAAGCAGATGATAAAGCTGGTGCAGCTGTCGGCTCTGAGTCTGAATCTCAGCAGGGAAAAGTTTATTTAGTAGCCTCTGATACCTTAGGTGAAGGGGAAGAGGAGCTTGGTAAAATTTTGATTAAGGGCTTTCTTTCAACTCTACTTGATATTAAGCCCCAGCCTAAAAAAGTAATTTTCTTAAATGCTGGAGTTAAGCTGGCTGTTTTAGAAAAGGATGTGACTGCTGTTTTAGCTGATTTAGAAGCAGCAGGGGTTAAAATCTTACTCTGTGGAACCTGCCTGGATTATTACGAATTAAGTGATCAGGTTGAAGTTGGAGAGGTTAGCAACATGTATGAAATTGTCGACAGCCTCAACAGCAGCAGTACTGTCAGAGTTTAATTTGCTATTTTCTTTCATTAATTATATATTTATAGATGTAGATTTAAAGAAATAGTAAAGAAAGTTGGTGATATTATGTCTCAGATCAAATTAACTGATTACAGCAAAACTTCTGGTTGAGCAGCCAAGATGGGCCCTAAGGCTCTGGCGCAGGTTCTGCGTCGCGTTAATTTTCCTGCTGATCCGGAAAAACTTTTAATCGGTCTTGATAAGGCTGATGATGCTGCTGTCTACAGTCTAACAGATGATATAGCTTTGATTCAGACTCTTGATTTCTTTACCCCGGTAGTGGATGATCCCTATCTATTTGGACAGATTGCTGCTGCTAATGCCTTAAGTGATGTTTATGCAATGGGCGGCCAGCCTATTTTAGCAATGAATATCACCGTTGTTGATGAAGAGCCCAAATATGGACTTTCGGTGACCGGGACTGTTCATCCAGATAATTTACTCAGCAACTCCGGTATAAAAGAAGGTGATCTCATTCTTTTAACAAAACCGCTGGGAACTGGAGTTATGGTTTCAGCAATTAAGGGTGGTTTCACTAAAAGTGATGAAAATAATCCGGCAGTAAAATCAATGTTAACATTAAATAATACTGCTTTAAAATATTTTGACCAGTATCAGATCAATGCCTGTACAGATGTAACCGGTTTTGGTTTGATTGGACATCTGCTTGAGATGTCAGAAAACAGCAATCTGGAAATTACAATTGAAGCTCCAGAGATTCCAATTTTTGAAGGAGTAAGAGATTTTGCAGAATCCGGACTTTTACCAGCAGGTGCTTATAAAAATAGAGATAATTATGAGGAATTTGTCAGTGAGAGCGGAAAAAGAGATCAGACTCTTTATGAGCTAATGTATGATCCGCAGACCTCAGGTGGCCTTTTAATTTCAGTTGCCGAAGAAGATGCAGCCGAGCTTTTAATTGATCTCTACGGAGAAGGCCTGGATGTTGCTGTGATTGCGAAAGCTAAAAAAGGTCAAAAAGGAGTTAAAATAGAATGGGAGTAAAGCAGGATAAGTTGATTTTATTTCAGTCGACTCATCATTCAATCAAGGCTGAAAAAGTTTTTATGGATAATGATTTACTTTACAGGATGGCAGCTGTACCACCGGAGATATCTACCGACTGTGGTTCGGCAATAGCTGTTCCCGCTGAACTGGAAGAACTGAAAGAACTGCTTGAGCATAATGATATTTTAGTTGAAGCAGTTTATGAAGTAAGTGAAAATAAAAGCGGGAAAAAATATAGAAAGATTTACAGTGCAAAATAATTGAAAAGGCTTTTCTCGAAATTTGAAATTGTGGGAAAAGCCTTTTTAGACTAAATAGCGGTCAGTTAATACCATAAATTTTCGAAATATTTAAAATAAAGTTTCAGAAATTAAGGAGGGTCTTAAATGTATGATGTTGCTGTTATAGGAGCGGGTGTGGTTGGTTCGGCAATAGCAAGAGAGTTATCTAAATATCAGCTTGAGCTAACACTGATTGAAAAAGAATCGGATGTTGCTACCGGTGCTTCCAAGGCCAATACAGGAATTGTCCACGGCGGCTATGTTGCTAAAGCAGGAACCTTAAAAGGAGAGCTCTGCATTAAGGGGAATTCCATGTATCAAAAGCTGAACGAAGAGCTTAATTTTGGCTACAAAAAAACAGGTGGTCTGGTGCTGGCTTTTGATGAAGAAGATGAAAAAACACTGGAAAAGATTTACCAGAATGCTTTAAAAGTCGGCCAGCCGGAAGAGGAGATAGAAATTATCGATGGTGATCGGATTAAAGAAATTGAGCCTCATGTCAGTGATCAGGTTCAGGCAGCTCTTTATTGTAAGAGTATTGGAGTCACCTCTCCCTATGAATTTACCATTGCCCTGGCAGAAAATGCTGTTGATAACGGAGTCGATTTAAAGCTGGAATCAGAAGTTATAAACATTGAAAAGGATAACGGATATTTTGAAATAGAAACAGTAAACGAAAAAATTAAAAGCCGCTATCTGATTAATGCAGCTGGAATTTATGCTGACCGGATTGCATCGATGCTTAATACTGATGATTTTGAAATTTATCCAATGCGGGGAGAATATGTGGTATTTAGCAAAAGTCAGTCTCACTTAGTTAATTCAGTTATTTTTCAGGCACCAAATCCTAAAACTAAAGGAGTAGTGGCCACAACAACTACTCACGGTAACTTTATGATCGGGCCCAATGCAGAAGAAATTGATAAAAAGAATGATGTCAGCACTACTTTTAAGGAAATTAAATATATCATTGACCAGGCCCGCCGCTCAGTACCGGATTTTGATACCAACAGGATGCTCAGAACCTTTGCCGGGTTGAGACCTAAAAGCACCAGAGGAGATTTTATAATCGAAGAGACAGAGCATAAAGGTTTCATTCAGGCAGCAGGTATTGATTCACCCGGTCTAACCTCTTCACCAGCAATTGCAAAAAAGCTAGTTAATATTTTAAAAGATTCAGGACTTAAGCTGAATAAGAAAGATGATTTTAATCCCCATCGACCAGGCATTGTGGTGGAAAAAGATGAAGATTTCGCCGGTGAAATAGACCATCAGGACCCGGAGAAGAATATTATCTGCCGCTGTGAAACGGTGACTGAAGCTGAAATCCTGGATGCTTTAAGTCGTTCGATTCCAATCAAAACAACTGATGCTGTTAAAAGAAGAACCTGGGCCAAAACCGGAGAGTGTCAGGCAAACTTCTGTGAAAGCAGGATTAAAAAGATAATCAGCCGAGAATTGAATATTCCAGTGGAAAAAGTAAAAAATCGGGATGAAGATTATGTGCCGGAGCGGCTTAATGTTTATGAGCTCAAAAAGAAGCTGAATTCTTAGCTTTAGATTTAAAATAAAAAAATCACAAATGACTGTTAAATTCAATTCTATTTTGTGATATTATGTGAATAATAACACAAAAGGAGATGGTAAGTTTGAAATTTTTTGATTTAGAAGAGTATCTAGAAAAGGATGAAAAATGTAATATTTTTAGTTATGAAGAAAAACATTCAATGCGAATTGTCCAATTTTTTGAAGGTGATTTTATGCCCCCCAGTCCCTTTAAAGGTGAATCCATTATGTTCTTAATGGAAGGAAAAATCAGCTATAAAATTAATAGAAAAGATTATATAATGAAGAAAAATCAAATTATTGTTTTCAATGATGATCTAGTTTCTTTGACTGCTAAAGAAGACTGTTTACTGCTCTTTATCCGAATTAACGGTGAAGAAGAAAAAGAATTTTATTCTATGAAAAAGTCACAAACAATGTAGATACATTTGCTGTTTTAATATGGTCTAACAGTATAATATAACTAAATCTAAATATTAATGGTTTAAAATTATTTTTTTAATGCATTTTAAAAATGAATGAAGCTCTCTTTATGATAAATATTTTAAAACAGAAAACAAAAAGAAAAGAGCTTTATTCTGGATTAAACAGTTTTTATGATAGTTGACAAAGAAATTTTATAGTGCTATAATATGAATGAACACTCATTCAAGGAGTTGATAAAAGTGGCTCAGGAAACTAAAGATAGAATTAGAAAGGCAGCAGTAGAAATCATCTCTCAGGAAGGTTTTTTCAACACGAGAATGCAGGATATAGCTGATCAGGCAGGTCTGGCAGTTGGAACTATTTATAATTATTTTTCCAGTAAGGATAAGGTCCTGGCTTATATTTTTAAAGCAGAGATGAAAAGAAGAATGGAAATCATGTCAGATTTAAAAGAAAAAGATCTTTCAACTAAGGAATTTTTAAAAGAATTTTTAAATAGACATTTTTCAGTTTTAATTGAAAATCCTCACCTCGGCAGGGTGCTTGTTCGCGAAAAAGATTTTTCCCGGGGCGAAAAAAGTGGGCAGATAAAAGAGCATATGAGTTCATTGATTAAAATGCTGGAAAAACTTTTTCAGGCAGGTGTTAAAAAGGGAGAAGTTAAGGAGATTAATACTCATTTAATGGCAGTCTATTTCTTTGGCTCGATGCAGGGAGTTATCGAATATTCGTTAACTCAACCGGAGATGCAGCTTTTAGAGGAAGCTCCCGCTTTTATTTTAGAGAGAATAGATCATATTTTTAATTGATTTAAAAAAAGTAGTTAGCAAAAGGGTGATAAAGGTGTCCACTCCAGTTTATATTGCGGTTTTATTTGTTTTAGCAGTTGCACTATATGTTAGAAAAAAGAAATAAGTTAATTTTAAAAAATTAACTTTGTGTGAGCTGTATCACTGCATTAAATAAAGCAAAGTACTATACTTATATTAGTGAATGAGCAATCATTCATATTAGAGATTTATAATATATGTCAATAAAATTATTTATTAAACGAAAGGAATGATTTTTGTGGAAATTATTAAGTTGAGTGAGTTAGAGGGGACAA
>QBLP01000510.1 GCA_003070825.1 Halanaerobium sp.
CTATAAGGCTTTCCACCACACTGCTGAATATGATCAGAGAATACAGAAGTATTTAGAAGAAATTGTGCTGTCTGAGGAGGAGAAAAAAGAACTTCCAGAGACATTACTCGACCGCTATGATAAAAGGGAAGACCTACGCTATGGAGAAAATCCGCATCAGAAAGCAGCTTTTTATTTAGAACAGGAGCAGAATGAGCCTTCGATTTCTACTGCTGAGCAGCTGCACGGTAAAGGAATGTCCTATAATAACATTAATGATACTGATGGAGCTTTAGAGTTGATTAAAGAATTCAACGCAAAACCAGCTGCAGCAGTAATTAAACACGCCAATCCCTGTGGAATGGCGACGGCTGATAATCTAAAAGAAGCTTTTGTTAATGCTCATGCAGGTGATCCCTTATCTGCCTTTGGTTCAATTGTAGCAGCCAACAGGAGGATTGATGCAGCAACAGCTAAAGAAATTGCTGATCAGGACAAATTTATTGAAGTTGTAATTGCTCCCGATTATGAGGCTGAGGCTTTAGAAATTTTAAAAAAGCGTTCTGATAAAATGCGTATTCTAAAAACCGGAGAGCTTTCTATTAATCGGGAAAAACCAGGTTACAGCATGAAAAAGGTAACAGGTGGACTTTTAGTACAGGATAGAGATTTAGCTCAGACTACTGCTGAAGATCTGGAAGTAGTAACCGAAAAAGCTCCAACTGAAGAGCAGATCAATGACTTACTATTTTCCTGGAAGGTAGTAAAACACGTTAAATCAAATGCAATTGTAATGGCCAAAGATGAGATGGTAGTTGGTGTTGGAGCTGGTCAGATGAGTCGAGTTGATTCGATGATTATTTCCGGACGCAAAGCTGACGGCCGTCAGGAGGGTGGAGTTGTGGCCTCAGATGCCTTTTTCCCATTTCCTGATGCAGTTGAAAAAGCAGCTGAACTGGGAATCAAAGCAATTATTCAGCCCGGTGGTTCAATCCGTGATGATCAGGTTATAGAAGCCTGTAATAAATTAGGAATTGCCATGGTCTTTACAGGGAAGAGGCAC
>QBLP01000107.1 GCA_003070825.1 Halanaerobium sp.
CTGAAGAAAAGATAAATGACCTATTAGACTACTTTTTTGAGCTTCTTCCTGGTTATATCAAGAAATCATTAATGATTTCTAACGCCGAAAGTTGAGTAAGTTAATAGTATAATCCAAATCTAAAAAGCTTAGAGGCCTTCTCTTAAAAAGGCTTCTAAGCTTTAATTAATTCTTTTATTATTTAACTCTTTTAAAATTATTTTTCCAGCTTTTTAGTTGAGTTCCGAACTACTAATTCCGTATCAATAATTTCAAATCCTACTTTTTCTTCGTGATTATTAATCAACTCTAAAACCATATCAGCTGCTTCAATTCCCATCTCTTCTTTTTTCTGGCGAACTGTAGTTAGAGCAGGATTTAAATACTGACTGATTTCAATATCATCAAAACCAACAATAGAAAAATCGTCGGGAACACTTAAGCCAGCTTCCTCAATCGCTTTCATTGCTCCAACTGCAATTTCATCACCCATACAAAAAATTGCCGTAGGTCGATTCTTTAATTTTAAAACTTCTTCCATTGCCTGGTAACCACCATCAACACTAAATTTACCCTGAATTATCCACTTATCTTTAATCTTTAAATTTTGCGCTTCCATTTCAGCTCGATAACCTGCAAGCCTTTTTTGAGTAGGAACAGTTATTTCTTCACCTTCAATAACAGCGATTTTTTCATGCCCCAGCTCTGCCAGGTGTCTGACTGCTTTACGAGCACCTTCTTCATTATCAGAAATTATATAAGAAGCTTTTTCATCCGAAATGTCAAGATCTATAAAAACTGAAGGGATTTTAGCCTGCAGCAATTCCTGTAATTTTGGATCGTCTTTAGGCATCCCCATTAAAATAGCACCATCTACATTTCGAAACTGACACTTTTCCAAATAACTGAACTGATCTTCCCAGTTAGCAGAAAATAAAATCATATCATAATTATTTTCTAATAGTCTCTCTTCCAGCCCGGAAATAATTCCTCTAAAGAAAGGATGTTTTACACCACTATCCTGGTGATCTTTAAAGAAGAGCCCGACTAAAAAAGATTTATTTGTTCTTAAAGATTGAGCATTTGCATTTGGCCGATAATTATTTTCCTTAATGATCTTTAAAACCTTTGCCTTTGTTACTTCTCCAATATCATCATAACCGTTCATCACCTTAGAAACGGTTGCAACAGAAACCCCCGCTTTTTTGGCAATGTCTTTAATTGTCAACATTCAGATCATTCCTTTATTTTGATTAAAAGTATTTCCCCTATTTTACCTATATTTATTTTATCATTAATTTACTGAAAATTACAGCTTTATCATCAATTTTTAATAATTTGTCGAAATTTAATCGAAATTGATTTAGTTAATTTAAAAAATCGACAGCAGATCAAGTCTAAATAACCTGACTGCTATCGATTTAAATAGGGTCTCTCTATTAAAATAAATTTTTGACTTATTTATAAACCTCGATTCTCTCCTCTAGAGGTTCAAACTCCTTTTCCTCTGGTTCTTCCACCGGGTTACCAAAAGGCATCTGGGCCACAAAACGCCATTCATCAGGAACATCCCATTCCGCCTTAACATCTTCTTCTATTAATTCTGTATAATGCTGCAGAGATGCTCCCAGACCTTCTGTTTCCAACATTGTCCAGACATTATACTGCAGCATCCCACTCGAGTGCTGAGACCACTTAGGAAAATTATCACTGTAGAGTGGAAATTGCTGCTGCAAGTTTTTCACTATTTCCATATCTTCATAAAATAAAACTGTGCCATAGCCACTGCGGAATCCATCGATTTTTTCTTTAGTTGTGTCAAAATCTTCCTCCGGCACAACCGGGCGCAGATTTGATTCAACAATATTCCAGAACTTATTGTGCTGATCATTAAAAAGCAGGATCACCCTTCCTGTTTGAGAATTAAAAGAAGTAGGCGTGTATTTAACTGCGTGCTCGACTACCTCTTCTACCTTTGCTTCTGGAACAATTTTTTTGTCATCTATATTATAATAACTTCTTCTTGTCTTTGCTGCCTGATAAATATCTTTGACCATTTTTATAACCTCCATTTAAAATTTTGTTATGTAAAAGCCCCGGCTGCGGAGGCCAGGGCTTTTGAGAATATATTGTATTCACTTACTTAGCCGCTTTAAGTTACACCCTTTCAACTTAAATCTATTCTTTGGTAGATTTAATTCCTGCAGCAACTCTGGCTACTCTCTTAGCAAGTCTGCCCGCCATATTCAAATCGGCTTCTACTGGTACTTTACTGCCATCACTGCCAGCAACTGTAGATGGACCATAAGGAGAACCTCCATGATAAGAATCATCACTTAATTCTGGATTCTGTCCATAAGTTGAACCTACAAAAACCATACCAAAATGAATCATCGGCAGCATTGAGCTTAAAATTGTACTTTCCTGACCACCATGAAGTGTATTAGAACTACTCATAATACCGGTTGCTTTATCTTCAAGTTTGCCTCCTGCCCACAGACCGCCAGCAGTATCAATAAACTGTTTAACCTGGGCAGGCATATTACCAAAACGGGTTGGAATACCCCAGACTATTCCATCAGCCCATTCTAAATCAGCTAAAGTTACTTCTTCAACATCTGATTGGGCTTCCTGTGCTACCTGATAAGCATCCTGCCCGGACATTGCCTTTTTGGCAGCCTCCAGTTCAGGTATTTTTCGTAATTTAACCTCATAATTTTCATTTTCTGCAGCAGCGTTTCTGGCTGCTTTTGCCATTTCAAACATGTGTCCATAAGAACTATAATATGTGATTAACAATTTAGTCATTACTAAACCCTCCTGTTATTAGATAATAATTATTAGATTTATTATATCCGAGTTATTTACTCTGGAATCTTCTTAAAAAAATTTATATTAATTATCCCCATTCTACCGGGGATAATAGATTAACTATTTATCTTCTCGAGTATTTATCCCCAGAAGTTTATACAGTGCACACTTTCCTGTCAATCCAGTGTAGAGAGGGATGATTCCTAAAATGCCAAAGTATTTAGCATTTCCTTCTACAAAGAAAAACATTGACAGCAGAACAATACCAAGTATTATTCTGATCCACTTATCAGTTTGTCCAACATTCTTCATTAATTTTTCCCCCTTCAAGTGTTAAATTATTAAACTTAATTTTTATTTACTAATTATAAATTATCATCTAAGCAGACTGATTTCTGTATTCTTGATTACATTTGTAAAATTAAATTGAGCGCAATCGATTTGTTTGTACCTGGTTAAAGTGATTTTTTTCACTAATATTTCATATTCTTTAGCTCTTCTGCCAGCTGCAGAATCTCTCTTCTAAAAGGTCTATTCCTTTAAAGAGAAAATAACCTAACAGACTGACAGCAATAATGCCGCTGTACATCTTGGCATAGTTGACCATCGACCAGCTGTTCATTATATAATAGCCAATTCCATATTTAACCGCAAAATTTTCTGCAAAAAATAAGACAGCAATACTGGTTCCAATAGTAATTCTTAAAGCAGTAAGTATTCCCGGAAAAACTGCCGGCAGGACCAGATGCTGATAAATATCCAGCCTGTCCATCCCCAGTGAGCGGGCAGAAGCAAAATATTTGCTGTCAATACCGCGTACTCCATCCCGAGTTGTAACTATAATCTGAAAAATTACTATTACAATCAGCAGAATTATTTTAGAAAGATCTCCCAAACCAAATAAGAGCATAAAGACCGGCAGGAAGGCAATTTTAGGAATTGGATACAAAAGATAAATCAGTGGTGCTAAAAACTTATCAATTTCAGGGTGCATTCCTGTTAGAAGCCCTAGACTGACACCAAAAATCAGAGAAATCAGTACTGCAGCTGTAATTCTGTAAAAACTCATTAAAAGATGGGGCAGAATTTCGCTGCTGAAATTGACCAGAAAGACTTTACTAACTGCTGTCGGCGAGCTGATAATTGCTGAATCAATGGTAAAATAAAGTAAATACCAGACAGCTATAATTAAAAACAAGGCGTAAAAGCTATTAAATTTCTGCTTTTTCATCGTTAATTTCCCCTTTTTTATCTAAAGACATTAATCTCCTTAACTTTTTCTGCAGCTCAAAAAAACCTTCTTTTTCTCTCAGATTTTTTTCTCCATAATGTGAGTTTTCTAAAACTGTCACGATTTTTCCCTCTTTGATTACTGCAATTTTATGCCCCAAAAATGCAGCTTCAGCAATATCATGAGTTACCAGCACAAATGTAAAGTTTTCTCGATTTTGAATTCCTAATATTAAATTTTGCATCTCTTCTCTGGTCAGAGCATCAAGAGCTGAAAAGGGTTCATCCATTAACAAAAGATCCGGTTTTAGAACAAGTGAACGCCCGACAGCTACTCGCTGTTTTTGCCCCCCACTTAATTCAGCCGGATATTTATCTTTCAACTCACTAATTTTAAGCCTCTCTAAAGCAGAACTAACCTTTGTTTTTATTTCCTCAGCTGCAGCTCCTCTAACTTTAAGGCCCAATGCCAGATTATTATAAACTGTTTTCCAGGGGAAGAGTCCATAATCCTGGAGAATAACTCCACTCCTATCCCTAATTCCAGCTAAAACCTGAGAATTGATTTTAACGGCTCCCCGATCTGCTTTTTCAAGGCCGGCCAGCAGGTAAAGTAAGGTTGTCTTGCCACAACCGGAAGGACCGATCACAGCAAGACTCTCCCCCTTTTTAACATCTAAATTTATGTTATGTAGAACCTTTTCTTTTTGATAGGCAAATTCTAAATTTTTTACCTCAATCATTGACTGCTGTACTTCCCTTCTATTACCTGATTATAATCTATATTGATTTCACTGCCATCAGTTTTTTCTATCCAGCTGATAACCCGGTTTAAATATTCCTTACTAGGAACTCTTGTCAGATGATATTTGGGCATTGCAATTAAATCCTTGATTTTAACTGGTAAATTCAGATTTTTTATTAAAACTTCTCTGGCCTCACTGTCATCCTGCTGAATTTCTCTAACTGCCTTATTGTAAGCATTATGGAAAGCTTTGAGTTCTGCCTCCTTCTCTGTCAGGGCTTTTTCAGTAAAAATCATTGCTTCCGGCATAAAATCATATTCATTTTTATAAACTCTTTTTTCTAAGCCCTGGAGTTCCGCTGTTGAAGCTAGAGGTTCAGGAATCACTGCCATTTCAAGCTGGCCTGATTTAACCATTTCTAAACGGGCGGGAATAGCAGGAATAAAGGTTTTATTTAGTTTATATTTATCTCCTAAAAATTGTTCTGATAAGAAGTTGGAAACACTTACTTCCATCATTCCAATATTTACTTCCTCTTCTTCCTCAAAATTCTTACTGACTAAAATAGGAAAGCTGCCATCAGTACTGGTAGTTATTTTAACCGGAAAGCCATTATTAACATTATTAACAAAGGCAATTAAGTCAGTCATAGCTCCGTCCAGTTCGTTTGTCTGCAGAGCAGTCTGTCTGTTAACCGCATTTGTATAAACATCAATCTTGATCTCAAGACCTTCATCAGCAAAATATCCTTTTTCCTGAGCCAGCAAGATTGGGGCTGAATCGACCGCCGGCATAATTCCAATTTCGAGCTCCATCTCCTGAGCCGCTACAGTACCAGATAAAAAGATAAGTGAAAATATTAACATTAATAGTGATAAAAAAACTTTTTTCATTTTCATATGTATTCTCCTCCTCAGATTTAAACTTTTTCTATCTTTCATAGTCTATTATATAGTTTTTTGCTCAAATTTCAAAGCTATATTCCAGACTTTTTGCATCTCAGCCAGTATTATGAAATAATATATATGTTAAAAATGTAACGAAAGGAAGTTTTATTTTGAAAATAACTAAATTTTTAAATGAAATCTGGAAGGCATCCCGCCCTCTTTCTTTAACTCTTGCCTTTTATTCGACAACTCTCGGTATGGCAGTTGCTCACCTGGAAGGGAAATTATTCAGCGGAAATTTAGCCTTTGATCTAAAATTAATATTTTTGGCCACTCTGGCCGGACTTTTTGTACAGACAGGAACTAATTTTATCAACGATTATTTTGAATGTGAATACAAAAATCTTCACTTTAGCGATTCTAAAAAGTATAAATTTTTAGGCAAAAAAAGAAATCCCTTTGATATTCTAATTTTTCTGCTCGGAATTTTATCTTTTCTGATAACTGCCCTGCTCGGGCTTTATATTATTTTAATCACAACAAAAAAATTGCTTTTAATTGGTCTGATAGGAATTATAGGTGGTTATGCCTATACTGGTGAGCCGATTGTTTATAAAAAAAGAGGTTTAGGTACCCCACCTGCCGATCAGCCTTTTAATCCCTGTTTTAATGCTGAGCAATGAACTCAGAGATTTTGAGCGCGACAGTTCACTGGGAATCAAAACTCTAACTGTCAGAATAGGTTTTAAACGAGCTAAATTTCTTTACCTAACTCTACTCAGCAGTTCCTATCTTTTGACCATACTTTTTGTATTTTTAAATCTCTATCCACTAACAGCACTTTTAACTCTGCTGACAATACCGCTGGCATTAAAGGCTTATCAAAATGCTGCCAGGGCAGAGAAAAAAGGAGTTCCTATAACCAATCAGCTTCACCTTAGTTTTGGCCTAATTCAGCTGCTGACATTATTTTTATCATAAAATACTAGACCCTGTCTCTTATAC
>QBLP01000511.1 GCA_003070825.1 Halanaerobium sp.
GAATTGACCGTTCACTTAATGCATATAATGTTGAAGATGAAAAAAGCTTAAAGAAAACATTAAAAAAATTAAAATAGAACTTATTTCGACTTAGGAGGAGAATATTTAATGGATAAAAGAGTTGTAATTACAGGTGCAGGTGTTGTACATTCACTGGGCTTAGAATTAGACGAATTTTGGGAAAATATTAAAGCAGGTAAATCAGGTATATCTAAAATCGAAAATTTTGACGCTTCAGATTATCCTAGTCAAATTGGAGCAGAGCTAAAGGATTTCGATCCAGGAGAATACATAGATCGTAAGGAAGCTAAGCGTTTAGCCTTATACAGTCAGTACGCTATCGTAGCAGCAATGAAAGCAGTAAAAAATTCCGGTTTAGAAATCAATGAAGAAAATGCTGATCGAGCTGGAGTAATGGTTGGTTCAGGTATTGGTGGAATAGAAGTTTTCGAAGAACAGGTAGCAAAGCTTAATAAAAGAGGACCTAGAAGAGTAAGTCCTTTCTTTATTCCGATGATGATTTCTAATATGGCAGCTGGTAATGTAGCAATTTATACTGGTGCAAAAGGACCTAATGTTAACCCAGTAACTGCTTGTGCATCTGCTACAACAGCGATTGGAGAAGCTTTTGAAACAATAAAAAGAGGTGCTGCTGACATTATGATTGCTGGAGGTACAGAGGCTTCGATTACACCATCTGCAGTGGCCGGATTCGGTAATATGAAAGCTTTATCAAGTAGAAATGATGAACCGGAAAAAGCAAGTCGTCCTTTTGATAAAGATAGAGATGGTTTTGTAATTGGAGAGGGTGCAGGAATAGTAATTTTAGAAACTCTGGAAAGCGCTAAAAAAAGAGGTGCTGATATTATAGCTGAGGTAGTTGGCTATGGTGCATCTGGAGATGCTTATCATATTACCTCTCCAGCTCCAGAAGGAGAAGGTGCAGTTAGAGCTATGAAAGCTGCTATAGAAAGAGCTGGAATGCAGCCAGAGGAAATTAATTATATTAACGCTCATGGTACCTCAACACCATTA
>QBLP01000512.1 GCA_003070825.1 Halanaerobium sp.
AGCGTCAGATGTGTATAAGAGACAGATATCAACTTAAATTAGATCTGGCAGAAATTAGTGCTATGGATGAAATAACACTACAGCCTGCATCTGGTGCTCATGGAGAATTTACCTCATTGATGATTGTGAAAAAATATTTTGAAGATAAAGAAGAAAAAAGAACTAAAGTTATTGTACCTGATTCAGCTCATGGAACTAATCCTGCTAGTGCAACTATGGCTGGTTTTGAAGTTGTGGAAATAGCATCTAATGAAAGAGGAATGGTTGATTTAGAGGCGTTAGCAGAAGCATTGGATCAAGACACTGCAGCTTTAATGCTTACTAATCCAAATACACTTGGTATTTTTGAAGAAGACATTTTAAAGATTACCGAAATGGTACATGAGGTCGGAGCTTTAGTTTATTATGATGGAGCTAATATGAATGCAATTATGGGTTATGCTAAACCAGGATTAATGAATTTTGATTTGATGCATTTTAATCTGCATAAAACATTTTCTACTCCTCATGGAGGTGGAGGACCTGGGTCTGGCCCAGTTGGAGTGAAAGACTTTTTAGCTCCTTATTTACCAAAACCAGTATTAAAAAAAGATGAAAAAAAATATTATTGGGATCAAAAGCGCCCTAAATCAATTGGGAAGGTTCATAGTTTTTATGGAAATTATGGTATAATGCTCAGAGCCTGGGCTTATATTAAAACTGTCGGAGGTGCTGGTCTTAAAAAGACAACAGAAAATGCAGTTTTAAATGCTAATTATTTAAAATCCAGGTTAAAAGATGATTTTGAACTACCTTATGCTGAAGATAGCTTACATGAATTTGTATTATCAGGCAGCCGGCAGAAAGCTGAAGGAGCTTCGACTCTGCATATTGCTAAGAGACTTTTAGATTATGATCAGTATGCTCCAACTATTTATTTTCCATTAGTAGTTAAAGAGGCAATGATGATTGAACCTACAGAAACAGAGAACATCGAGACTTTAGATCATTTTGTAGAAACATTATTGACTATTTCCCGGGAAATAAAAGA
>QBLP01000012.1 GCA_003070825.1 Halanaerobium sp.
TACCTATACCGACTCGAATAAGTGATATTTTCTTACTTGCAATTACTTTTATTGGTGGGGTTGTTTCTATTTATCTTTCTAAAAAGCTGGATATCAACTTTTAAACAACCCCCATCGCCCTAAAAATAAAAACAAATAGAGTCAGCGAAAATACTGAACCCAGGGTAGTCATCATAACTATTGATGCTGCCAGGTTTTCGTCTCCTCCCATAGCTGCAGTGATAATTGCTGAAGAAATGGAAGTTGGCACTCCAAACAAAATATAAATTAAAAAGATTTCTTGATTTCCAAGACCAAATATAAAGGCTGCCAGTACTGCTGCTGTCGGATTAATAATCAATTTGAAAATTGTAGCAGCAACTGCAGGTCTGATATCAACAAATAATTTATCGACCCTAAAGGTAGCTCCAATTGTCAGCAGGGCCAGTGGAGTAGCTAAAACATCAAAGTAATTAGCAGTATTCTGCAGTAGTGTTGGGAATCTGAATTCTACTAAAGAAGCTATGATCCCCAGAACAATTGCAATAATAAAGGGATTTGTGATGATGTTTTTTAGAGAATTTTTAAACTGGTTTTTAGATTTATTATCAGGATTGCTCAGCACTAAAACCAGTACTGCCAGCACATTATAGACTGGAACTACAAAAGCAACTACCAGAGAGGCTAAAGGACCAACAGCCCCTGTCACATTCTCTAAAAGAGAAAAACCTACATAAACAAAATTACCTCTAAAGGTCCCATGAATAAAGGCCCCCACTTTACTATCTTCCTTTATAACAAATTTTGAATAAATATAAATTATAATTACACTCAAAGTTGTACCGATAATTGCAAAGCTGATAAACTTTAAATTAAAGTTATCTGCAACTGAGCTCTTAGATACACTATTAAAGAGTTTTAAGGGTAAGGCTATGTAAAAAACAATAAAATTAGCAGCATTAATAAAGTCCTGCTTAATTATATTTTTCCTCTGCAAAATAAAACCACTCAACATAATCAAAAATATAGGTAAAGCAACACTAAGACTGAATATAAAATTGGCTAACATAATTACCTCCTGCGATATTTGTATTTAATAGTAGTTTATGTGAAAATAAGAGGAATAACAAGACATTTATTGTTATAAGTATTTGTTTTCCTACTTTTTTTGATATAGACGAGAAAAAAGCAGAAAGCCCCTGATAAACGGCCTCTCTGCTTGATTAATCAAATTTTATTTCACTACTTCGTCATTAAGATACTTGTTCCAGACTGTTTCAAACCAGTTATTATCTTCGGGAATCTCTCTGATATCCTGCCAGCTGAATTCAAAATGATCACCTCTGTATCTTAAGCGCTGGATCTTTTGGCTTAAGGCACCATCTTCCAGGCTGAATCTAAAATCTTCGCTTAAGCTCTCTAATGGCAGCTCTCCCTTTTCATCCTGAACCAAATAGGAGCCGCGGCTTTTACCACCAAGCTGAATATAATCTTTAAAGGCGGTTAAATAAACTAATTGGGCTAAGAGCAGATCATAATTTTGAAAAGCCAAACTTAAATCACGAATAGAATTTAGACTACTGATTTTTCCCAACCTTTCTAATTCAGACTCTGTTTCCTTAAGAGCGGCTTCGATTGCAGCGAGATTTCGAATATGAGCTCCAGCTTTACTCATTCTCTCACCTAAATTTTCTCTGATCTCAATAACATTTGCTGAAGGTTTTTTAATTGACTGGATAAATTTTTCACCCAGCTTTAATTTCTTTTTGATTTGAGAGGAAGCTTGAGCTAAAAACACATCTAGCTCAGCTGGCTCTTTTTGATAACAGGCGGTGATATACTGAGCAGCTCTGGTACTTCCCACCTGGCCTGAATTAAGGGCAGTTCCTCCGGGTCGATAGACTCCGTGACTGCCATTTGCTTCTCCGACCGGGAAAAAGTGAGCAAGATTACTCTCCCACCAGATATTACCCTCAAGACCTCCGTTGTTGTGCTGAGCGCAAACTGCAATTTCCAGCATTTCACTGGTCAAATCAATACCATTGTCAGCATAAAGATCAATTGCTGGCTGGTTCATCTTTTTAAGCCTCTCAATTGGAGTTCCAAATAGGGCCTCAGAATTTTCAAGGTACTGATAGGTCTCTTCGCCCAGTTGAGAAAAGTTTAGATTTCCATTTTCGGAGGCAAATTTAGGATTCTGACGGTAATCAAGCCAGACCCTTCTTCCTTTAACAACAGTTTCATTATAAACTAAGATATCAATTAGAGATGAGCCAAAATCTTCAACCTTCCGGGGATCAAAGGGCCACTGATAGCCTTTAAGAAAAATTGCATCCAGCATCTTCCCGGGAACAGCAAAATATTCATTTAAAAACTCCTGCCTGTCATTCCCCTCCTGATCGGTTGAGATATAAGTTGGTAAAACCTGCTGATAGGTACCAGAGAGATTCCAGCGAAATTTAATTGAGGCAATTCCGTACTGCCACTCAGTTAAATTTTTTCCTTTTACCCCGGCCTCAAAGGCAAGCCCTGATGCACCAGTTTGAGACCCCGGATAAACTGAAGTAGCATAAAGTCCAGCTGGACCACCTGTGGCATAAACTATATTGGTAGTATTGAAAAGAGTATAGCGTCTTTCTTCATTTTCCAGCTGATTTTTATTCAGGGTTAAAAGGCCGACAGCGTTTTCCTGCTTTTGATCAGTTAAAACTGCTATCACCTGATAATTATCAAAGATTTGAACCCCCTTATTTTTAACCTCTTTTTCCAATTTTTCTGTCATATAGCGAGAAGTTAAGGGCCCGGCGGAAATTGCTCTCTTGCGGGGATCATGGTCTGTTTTATAACCTACATATTCTCCAAAACGATTGTGGGGAAAAGGGACCCCAATATCCACCAGATGGTAAAATGAACGGGCTGATAAAGCCGCTTCAACAAGTGCTATATCTCCATCCATACTGCCACCAGAGAATAATGTTTCTGCCATTTTGAATACTGAATCCTGATCTTTACCTCCAAGAGTTAATTTGTAATAAGTCTGCTTATCAGATCCGGTATTGCGGGAAGTACCCATATTAATACCTTCGGTAACAACTGCTATATCTTTTTGGCCGAAGTTATAGAGCCTATCAGCTGCATTTAGCCCTGCAGCTCCGGATCCAACCACGACAGTATTTAATGAGTAGACATCGAGCATTTTATCTTCTATTTGAAGCTGATCTTTTCGCATTTTTTCCTCCTCTAATAAATTTCAAGCCGATAATTTAGGCTTTAATTATTGTCAGCATATATTTTTTCTAAAATATTATTTTTGATTATAAAAAAACTAATAGTTAGTGCATCAGCGGCTTCTCCTGCAGTTAGAGCGATAGCAGCAATTATAGCAGCATTGATTTCCACTGTCAGAGCTAAAATTAAAAAGACTAAAATTACAAATACAAGCCCAACAATTTTAGCAACTGCGATAATATTGGTAGTCTGCCGCTGCATCATCACTCCCCAGAAGGTCTCTCTAAAAGCCCTGATAATTGGAAATAGAATAAATGCCACAATTACTTTTTTGACGATCGATGTTATTGCTGGAGAAACAGAAATAAGTTTAATTAAAACAAAATCACCAATTGGAGTAAAGGCAAGTATTGCTAAAATAAAACTCACAATTGTTCCTGTCGCCAGAGAAAATTTTAAAATCCGCTGCCAGTTATGATTATTCAATTCCCGCGCATAAACAAGTGAACACTGATGCAGTTGATCTAAAGGTCCCACAAAAATCATTACCAGCGTCCAACTGACACCATAGGCAGCCAGATCATGGGTCCCAATACTGCTCCTAACAATTCAACTCTGGACAACTGGCTGTACAAAACGTGCCAAAAAGGCCATCACTGCAATTGGAATAAAAAATTTCGTTATTCTTTTTAAATTAACTTTTTTACTTACATTATTTGGCAAACTGGCATTAACAGCATTATGAGTAATTCCAATAATAACTGGCATCACTGCCAGGGGTAAGAAAAACTTTATTAATTCCGGATATTTAATTTCTGTAACTTTTAATTTTTTATTTTCTGACATTAAATTCTCCTTGTAAACTCCAGATTGTTAAACTATTTTTATATTATCTACATTCTTATTTTTAGTTCCAGTTCTTAAAAAAATCTATTGCAGGAGCTGCTGCAACTGAATGCTCTGCATTTTTTAAAATATTAAATTCAAGCCGTTCTTCTGAATCTAAAAATTTATAAATTTTCTCTATTTCTTTATATGCCTTTTGAGCTGATTCAAGTGGAAACAAACTGTCTTTTTCCGCAGCCTGAATCATAAGAGGTGTCGGAGCAAGAGCAGAAATAATTGTGGGTAATTCTGCTTGCTTTAAAATGCCGGGTAGATAGTTATCCAGGCAGTGTCTTCTCGCCATAATACTTTCTTTATAATATGAAGTATAGCCACTAATTACTACTGCCTTAATTCTAGCTTCAAATAAGGCACTTAAAATTGCAACCGGTGCCCCTCCTGAAAAGCCAAGCAAATTAATCTGATTTTTTACTACATCATCTCTTTTTTCAAGAATTTTAAAAGCTGACAAGATATCCCAGAGCCTCAGCCTTAAAATGCTCTCTCCATATAATAAAAGCTGACTATTTATCCTGTAACAGGAATTGAGAGTAGGATCATCACTCAGCTCCGGGTCATTTTTATAATCTTCCAGCAATCTACGATCTCCAAAGCCAATTAATTCCGGAACAATTACTATGTAACCAGCCTTAACAAAGTCAACCGCCAGATTATTATGACAGGTACTCTCCCACAGATCTTCTCCAGCTCCATTAATTCCAACTGTCTCCCTATTACCATTTCCGTGTCCGTGAGCAATTATAACCGCAGGGAATATATCCTGCTTAAACCTGGGTATTAAAAGATAAGCAGGGATTTTAAGATAGCCTTTAACCTGATAAGAAATTCTAATTCTTTTATAGCTGGTAAAATCTCTTTCTGAGAGAATCTCTATCTTAGAAATCTCAGTCTTCTTAGGAGCTCCACCTATAATTTCAGCAACTTTATCTTTTAATTTCCGGCGCCACTGCTGCCATTCTTTTTTATTTTTCGCTTTAAAAATAAATTGCGGTGAATTTTGCTGATATAATTTATCCAGATAAGAGTCTGGTGAAAAAATATTTTTCTCTCCTGCCATCTTTTAACACCTCAGATTAGTTATTATTGTCTGCAGCTACTCTTTTCAATATTTAAATTGGCTACATTTTTAAACTTAAACTGTTCTTCAGCTTCAACTTCTAAATTAATATTTTTAAGATATAAGCCATCAAGATTACTTGCTCTTAGGCCTTCTTTACCGCTGAGTGCAATATTCTCCAGAGTTATATCCTTCATTTTCTTTTCCGGTAAACCTCTTAGAACAACAGGCTGTTCAATATTTTCTCCCTTAATATTGCGCACAGTAATATTTCTAAATAAAGGCGGCATCTCACTCCTCGGTTCAACTGTAGTTGCATCATAATACATATTTAAAATAATTCCTTCTTCCCGCAGATTGTTGATCTCAATATTTTCAAAAAGTAGATTTTCTACACAACCACCGCGGCCGCGCATAGATTTTAAGCGGACTCCTCTTTCTCCACCATTAAAAACACAGTCATGAACATGAACATTTTTAACTCCACCTGACATCTCACTGCCGATTACTACTCCCCCGTGACCCTCTTTGGCCCTGCAGTTTCGAATCAGTAGATTTTCAGTTGGCTTATTTACTCTTCTACCGTCTTCATTGATTCCAGATTTAATTGCAATACAGTCATCACCGGTTTCAAAATCACAGTCTTCAATCAGCATATTCTTACAGGAGTCAGGATTGATTCCATCTGTATTGGGTCCATCAGTAATAATTTTTAGATCTCTAATAATTGTATTTTCGCAGTATACAGGATGAATTGTCCACATTGGTCCATCTACAATTGTAATTCCTTCAATCAAAATATTTTTAGAATTAATAGGTTGAATAAACTGGGGTCTTAAACCTTCCTCTCTACCAAAAATTCTTTCTTTAACTGGAATTTCATTAAATTCAGCATCATAGAGTTCTTTGGCTGCTGCCTGCTGAGTCTGTTTCCAGGGCCACCACTTATCTCCATTACCAAGTAGTTTTCCCTGACCGGTAATTGCAATATTTTCACAGTCCTGAGCATAAATTAAGGGAGAATAATTATAGCATTCATTGCCTTCCCAGCGGGTAAAAACAACAGGTAGGTAAGCTTCAAAGTTATCACTAAAAGAAATAACCGCTCCCTCTTCTAACTTTAAGTGAACATTGCTTTTCAAGTGAATGGGACCCGTATACCAGATTCCAGCCGGTATATTAATTGTTCCTCCACCTGCCTGATGACAGCTTGAGATTGCTTCTGCAAAAACCTCTGTATTATCAAAGTTTCCATCTGGAACTCCACCAAATTCTTTTAGATCAAACTCCATGTCTGGAAATTCCGGTCTTTTGACTTCTATTTCAAAATTATTTTTTAACATCTCAACCTCCATTTAAGCTGCCTAAAATTTAATTAATTTATTTTGATCTGCTGAGCGCCTGGCCTGCAGGGCTGCTTCGGTAACTCTAAAAGACTCCTCCGCTGTAATCAGGCATTCACAATTACCTTTGACCCAATCCAAAAAATCAGCAAAAATTTCTTTTTTCTTAACCAGAGGAAGTTCCCTGTTTCCTTCAACTTCATCATTAATTAAGTAAACTTTTTCTTTTAAAACTTCGATAACTCCTTTATCCCCTGCAATTCTAATCCTGTCATCATCATGGCTGGTTGCATTTTGCGGCCGTAAGTAGTCAATATTAACTGAGCCAAAAACCTGATCCTCAAAATCAAAATGACAGAGAGCTGAGACTTCTAATTCTCCGTGGTTCTGATTGGCTGTAGTTGAATGTGAGGCATAGACTGATTTAAAATCCTTGCCGCTCAGCCACTGCATCCAGTCAATTGCATGACTGCCTACCCAGGGAATAGTCCCCCCATAAGTCTCGCGTTTTTTATAAAAATCTTCGCGTTGACCCAGCCTGTATGATTTTTGAGCATTCATCAATCTAACTTCGCCTATTGCTCCCTCTTTAATATATTTATAGGCAGTTAAAAACCAGGGCTGATAACGAATCCCAAACATTGCTGCCAGTTTAGAACTACTTTTATCATAGGCGCTTTTTACATCTGCCAGTTCTGTTAGAGTAGTAGCAATCGGTTTTTCAATAAAAAGATCAATATTTCTCTTTAAAACTTCAACTGCTACCTGAGCGTGATCCCCAAAATGACAGGCAACAGCAGCAAGATCTGGCTGCAGCTCATCCAGCATTTTTTTGTAGTCATCATATTTTTTCAACTCATAGTCTTTTGTCAGCTTCTGATAAAGTGAATCAACACTTTCTCCTTCTGAACCGGGCGCAATTGCAACTATTTCCTCTTCATAATTATCCTTTAAGCCGTTAACCACATAGTTGGTATGGCCTGTTGAACCAATTAAAACTATTTTCATTTTTAACACCTCTTTTTTTAGCTTCTTCTTAAAAGAATTCTGCTTTGGAAAACATTTTCCAAAACTCTAAGAAAAATAGCTTCTCCAGTTTACTATTATTTTATTCAAACTCAGAGAAGCTTAATTTTAGATAATAATTAAAGTGTAACTCCATCTTTAAAAATTGCTATTTCTCGGTAATCATTGATCTCATTTTTAGTTTTTGTCTTTTTGGAAGCCAGATCAATTAGATAATCAAAAAATTCAGCAGCTAAAGAGTCCATATCTCTGCCTTGCAGTAATTCTCCGGCATTAAAATCTATCCAGTTCCGTTTTTGATTATAGAGCCTGTTATTGGTAGAAACTTTTACTGTTGGTACCGGTCCTCCAAAAGGGGTTCCTCTTCCTGTAGTAAATAATACCATATGAGCTCCCGAAATTGCCAGAGCTGAAGTTGCCACCAGATCATTACCCGGGCTTTCTAAGAGGTTTAAGCCACTGCCTGTAACCTGGTCACCATAGAAAAAGACATCATTAACAATACCTGTACCTCCTTTTTGAGTACAGCCTAATGATTTTTCTTCTAAGGTAGTTATTCCCCCCTCTTTGTTGCCGGGAGAAGGATTTTCGTAAATTTCCTGATCATGAGAAAGGAAATAATCTTTAAAGCCATTGATCAGCTCCACTACTTTTTCGAAAGTTTCTTCATCTTTGGCTCTGTTCATTAAAATTTTCTCGGCTCCAAACATTTCCGGCACCTCAGTTAAGATGCTTGTCCCCCCGTAGGCTCCCAGTTTATCAGAAATTCTACCGAGTAAGGGGTTGGCTGTTACTCCGGAAAAACCATCTGAGCCACCGCATTTTAATCCGATTTTCAGTTCAGAAACTGGTACTTCTTCCTGTTTGAATTTCCCTGCATAATCGACCAGATTATCTAAAATCTTCTCGGCAGCTTTCTGGTCATCTTCCACATCCTGGAGATTAATAAACTTAACCCGCTCCGGATTGTAATTCCCAATATATTCTTTAAAATCTTCAATCAGATTATTTTCACAGCCTAGACCGACAACCATTACTGCTGCTGCATTAGGATGATTGACCAGGCCGGCCAGTGCCTTCTGTGTCATCTCCAGGTCATCACCCAATTGAGAACAGCCGTATGGATGGGGAAAGGCGTGAATGCTGTCAATAACTTGATTTTCAATTAATTCTTCGTACTTCATTTCTGCCTTTAAGGCCATTTTTTCTACAACTTTATTGATACAGCCGACTGTGTTGATAATCCAGACATCATTCCTGATTCCAACTTTCCCATTTTCCCGCTTATAGCCCAGAAAAGTAGGCATTTCTGCTGGTTTTTCTACTTCAGGTAAATCAGGCTGATAATCATAATCCAGTTTGCCTGAAAGAGCAGTCTTTAAATTATGAGTATGGAGCCACTCACCTTTTTTGACCTCTTCTGTTGTTTTTCCGATTGGAAAACCATAACGAATTACTTCATCACCTGCAGTAAAATCTTTTAAAGCAACCTTGTGGCCGACAGGAATATTACTTAAAACCTTAATTTTTTCTCCCTTAACTTCAATTTGTTCTCCGGCATCTATTTCTTCAACAGCGATCACTATATTATCATTTTCATTTATTAATAAAACTCTGGCTCCCATAAGAACCTCCTTATATTCTAAAATAGCCCGGAATAAAGACATCCCAGGCTATTTAAATTTATATTTTATTATTTTATCATTTACTTGACATTTTTAAAGAATAACTTCTTTGGACCATAATAGCTTACATGAGCTACTAAATCTGCAGCTACACTGTAGGGCATACGGCCGCGGTCAACCTGACGCCCAACAACGTTGGCTAAAGTTCTTCTGAACATTTCAGTTCTCGAAGAATAGGACATTAACTTTCTGGAATCAGTAACCATTCCAGCCAGGTTATAGAAAAGATCTACATTTGTTACTTGCTGTAAATGTTTTTCCATACCAAATGGATTATCATTTAACCACCAGGGAGCTCCTAAAAAAACATTGGGAAAAGCTCTGGAAATTGTTGAAGTTGTAAACCAG
This sequence comes from Halanaerobium sp., assembly GCA_003070825.1. GTDB lineage: Bacteria > Bacillota > Halanaerobiia > Halanaerobiales > Halanaerobiaceae > Halanaerobium. Next base: position 9,573 of record QBLP01000012.1, read on the forward strand.
TGAGTAGGCTCCATTGTATAAAGTACAATCTCCATTTCAGAATCAAATTTATTAACAAAATACTTCAGATTTTCTGTGATTTCAATTTCACTGGTAGAAATATCGCCACCTGTGTCCGGCCCTAAGTTTTCATAAAGGCTGTCTCGATAATCTCTTACAGCACCAATATGCAGCTGTGTCACCCAGCCGCTTTCGCTGTTTAATTTACCAAACTCAACCAGCACAAAAGCCTTAAAATCTCTAATTTCTGTTTCTTTTAATTCTTCACCCTTAAGAGCTTTTGCATAAATTTCAGCTGCTTTATCCTTTTCAACCTCGTAAGAAATTGGTTCAACTATGCCGTGGTCACTGGCCACACAGCCCATTTCATCAAAATAGTCATGAGACTTTTTAAGGGCAGTTAATAGTCCATCTAAATCATTAACATCCTGTTCATAAGCAGTACCTAATTTTTCAACATATTCAGACCAGTTCTGGTGCTCAATATTCATAATTTTATCAGGACGCCAGGTGGGTAGAATTGTAATTCCCTCCACCTCTTCTTTTGCCTTTTTATGATTTTCCAGGCGGGAGTATGGCTCATCAGTTGTACACATAATCTCAACATTCATCTCTTTTAATAAATTCTGAGGGCTCATTTCTTCTCTGGCCAGCATATTTTTAGTTTTATTCCAGATCATCTCTGCAGTATGCTCAGAGATTGGTTCTTCAATGCCAAAGCGGCGTTTTAAATCAAGGTGAATCCACTCATAAGTTGGGTTCCCTGCAATTTCGGGGAATATTTTAGCCAGGGCCAGCCACTTTTCTTTATTGGAAGCATTACCGGTGATTTTTTCTTCCGGCACCCCTCTTTTGCGCATCATCTCCCAGACATAATGGTCAGTTTCAGCCTCAACCTCCCAGATATCATTCCAGCCCTCATTGGCTAAAATTTCAGGTACATCACCGTGGTTATGGGCATCTAAAATTGGTAAATTTTCAATTTCTTGATATAATTTTTTTGCTGTTTCACCTTCAAGTAAGTAATTTTCGTCTAAAAAAGACATTTTATTCCTCCTAATCAGATATTAAAGTTCTTGAAAACATTTTCATAAACATCAGATCAATTTCTTTTATAAATATCTATAACAGATTAAAATTTAATTTTCGTAAAAACCTAATTTGTTGAGATGTTTGCCGATATGTCTTGCCAGAGCCTGACGGTATTCCTTATCATGCTCATCCCAGAATTTATATAATTTATCCCTGAATAAATAGCGACCATCTTTTTTATCCTGGAGTATAAAACCATAGGTGATATGCAGCAGCTGTCTTACTTCATCAATTTCTAAGAGCTCTCCCAGTTCCTGATCGCTCATCTGTGCCAGTTCAGGTAATTTTGAAAGATCGGTAGTCACATGATAGAACTCTTTAGCTTCTTCAAATTTTTGCAGTGCATAAGCGTGAATATCCCTGTATAATGAATGATTGTTTTCGGCAACTACTCTTATCGCTTCCAGCCAGTTGGTTCCGGCTGTTTTGACATGAACTCTTCCCGTTGTATGGCGGCCAATTATTGGGAAAACACTGAATTTATCACTGCCGGAGTGAATACTCAACTTATAGCCAAAACGGTCAGCAATATCAGCGTGAATTTTAAATTCTTTTTCAAACTGATCTAAATCTCCTATATAATCAATACCTTTTTGAAATTCTCCCACAAAACGGGGTGCCAGAGAATTGACCTCAATATTATTTCGCTTCAATTCGTTGGCTACAAAAAAATGTGCTTCCGGAGTTGTCGGAGTTGAAGTTTCATCGATTGAAATTTCAAAATCAACATCCCTATCTGATCTCTTTAAGAGATGCTGAATTTCTTTAGCAAAGTCCAGCATTTTATAATAAATCAAAACAATCTCTTTAAAATTATCCTGATTGTATTCCAGCTGGTAGCCAGAATTAAGAACAAAGGTTTTATTTAAATACTGATCTTCCAGCCCCTTACGTAAATAATCAGGAACCTCCTGATAGGCACTTTCAATCTCAGCCTCAGTCATCTGGTCCAGATTATCATTTATATAATCTGTACAGTCCAGGGTCAGCATAGTATATCCTAAGTCTAGAGCTTCCTGAATATCCGGTTTTTTCTTTAAATGATCTGCATCGGCAGCAAAACCGTCCTGATAGCCTTCCTGAAAAACAGCCCAGCTGACATCATCAAGTACTGACTTAAAAGTCCTGCCGGTTAAATTTAATTCTCTAACTGACTGTTGAGCAAATACAGGCATAGCAGCACTTTCTTTAACAGCTTCAATATGCCCCGGAGTTGCAATTCCAAGCCTGTCACCAAGACCGATACTTGCCGTCTGATTCCCTAAAGCCTGTGGAGCTGTAAAGGGAAAAACATCTCTTAAAATTTCAGCATTATAATGGCTTAAAGGAGCAATTTTAGCTTTAAATCCTGCCAGTTCTTCTTTTCTCCCCTGAAATAGCTCGAAATTTTTAGACTTGTTTAATATAACCAGTTTCTTTTTCTGATCAATTTTAGCTAAAAAATAAAATGACTTGCCCTCTTTAATTATTGAGCGGGGATAAATTCGGTAATCTTCAGCATATTCAGCTACTTTTTTAACAGCTTCCTTTGAAGTACCAACCAGTTCTTCAGCAAAATCTTTCCAGGACATAATAATACCTCCTTAGTATTGAGAAACTTTATCCAGGCAGAGTATCCTCACCAGTAAATTATTAAGTGAGGATAAATCTACTTTATATTCTATTTTATTAATTTCTCTAAACTGGCTTTCATTCCTTCTTTTTTAATCAGATTTAAATTAGAAATTAAAGAATCTGTTAACCCTGGTAGTTCATTTAAATCTCTGTCCCAGAAATCTTTATTTGCCAGTACATCCTGACCCAGTTCAGCTAAATCAATTTCTTCAGCCTCAAACTTTGTCCAGAGTTCTGCAAAATAGTTAAGAGCTTCCTTATCATCTCTAATTAAATATTTCTTACCACTGCGGTAAGCGGCAAGTTTCCCTTCTTCCAGCTCAGTTCCATGATAAAAATGAATTAAAGCTGCCAGAGCAAAACTTAAACGCTCAGGTACTTTATCATATTCTTCGATATGCTGAACCAGTGAAGGTAAAACTCTGGTTTTAAATTTCGAAGTTGAGTTTAAGGAAATATCAAGCCATTTATGATCAATATATGGATTTTTGAAACGCTCAAAGATTTTGGAAGCAAAATCCTCAAGTTCATCTTCGTCAGCATCTAAAGTAGGAATTATATCTTCAAAAACTGCCTGCTTGATAAATTCACCAACCAGTTGATCATTGACAGCATCTCTCACCAGGTCAATCCCAGCCAGATAAGATACAGGAACGGTTGAAGTATGGGCACCATTAAGTATTCTAACTTTAGTTGTTCTATAAGGTGTTAAATCATCAACCCACTTCACATTTAAACCTGCTTTATGGAAAGGCAGTTTTTCTTTTAGTCTTTCATCACCTTCGATAACCCAGAGGTGAAAAATTTCGCCGGTATCCAGATTCTGATCATGGTAGCCGAGTTCCGTTTCCAGGTCATCAATCTCGTTAAATGGATATCCGGTTACAATTCTATCAACCAAAGTATTTAAAAAGTGATTTGCTTCTTTAATCCAGTTTTTAAATTCTGGCTCTAGATTCCAGTCATCTGCTAATTTTAAGATAATCCTTTTTAAATTATCTCCATTGCGGTCGATTAACTCCACTGGAACAATAACCATCCCTTTATCCTGGGCACCATTAAAGGTCTGATAGCGGTGGTATAAATAAGCAGCCAGTTTGCCCGGATAGGATTCTGGTGGTCTATCAGTCAGATTATCTTCTTCATTATAAGCAATACCGGCTTCAGTTGTGTTGGAAACCACAAATTCTATCTCCGGATTTTCAGCCAGCTTTAAGTACTGATCCCATTCGCTGTAGGATTCAATTCCGCGAGAGATGGCAGTCATAATTTCTTTTTTATTAACTTCTTCACCATTTTCAATTCCTCTTAACAAAAGAGTATAGAGTCCATCCTGTTCGTTTAAATTAGAAATTCTACCCTCTCTAATTGGCTGAACTACAACTGTTCTCCCTTTGAAATGCCCTTTTTTATTCATTGTATGGAACATCCAGTCAACAAAGGCTCTTAAAAAGTTACCTTCTCCAATCTGAAGGACTTTTTCAGGATAATCTAAAATCTCAGCTGAAAAATCAGCCAGCTCAGTCCCCAGCAGTTCTGACTCTAAGTAGTCACGATTTAACATCGGTAAATCATTCTTAGCCATTATGTGCCTCCTTTAAATTCAAAAATCGATAAAATATAATCTATTTTACCCTTCAAGTTTATAATACTAAAAATATACTCACTTAACAATAAACTTAGTTGTTATTTTATTCAATAATTAGTCAATCTTTAATTTAAGTTTAACTGCTAGCTGCCGAAAGATTATTCAGTTCTTTTTCCTGCTGCAGCTCACGGTAAATTGGTAAGTAAATTTCTCTGTCTCTGATAACACAGCCCGCTTTCTTTTTAGCTGCTTTTAATTCGGCACATTTACTGCAGCTGATGCAGACTTTAGTGCTGTCCATCTCTCCCTTTTGAAAGATATCTTCTGCAAAACCAGGATAAGCAAAGGCCTGCCGCCCAAAGCCAGCCAGATCAGTCCAGTCGGCATCGACCATTCCTGCTGCTGCGTTAGCTCCATACTCGCGCAGCCAGCTAAATCCGGTTCCAACAACCAGCGTCTGATTTAGATTTTCCTTAGTAAATTTAGTTAACTCCAGCAGTCTTTTAACTCCCAGCAGAGGATGTTCTGGCGGCTGATAACCACCGTTATCATAGGGTCGGTTGACATGAGGCATCAAATAGGGAGTACTGGCAGTAACATTTATCAGCTTAACTCCCAGTTCTTCCAGCTCCTTTAAAAGTTTTACTACTTCAGCTAAATCAGGATTACCATCCTGATCTGTTGCCCAGCCTCCAGGAATTGCATCATAAATATTTAAACGGACTGCCAGATCAATATCAACCTTATTTTTCACCTTGATAATAGTTTCTTTTAAAAATCGAGTCCTATTTTCATATGTCCCACCATATTTTCCCTCCCGATCATAAGCAGCAAGCAGAGATGAGAGCAGATAGCGGTGACAGCTTTTGATATCAACTGCATCAAAACCTGCCTCTGCCGCCAGTTCTGCAGCCTCAAGATAATCAAACTGCAGCTGATCCAGTTCCTCATCTGTGACGATATGGAAACCGTTTTCTGCAATTGAGACAGGGTCAAGTTCCTGATCATTAAAGGCTATAATGTTATTCTCACCAAAACGACCTGAATGAGTTAGCTGAGCCACTGTATAGGGATCAACTTCTGACTCAGTTTTTATAAGCTTAATCAGATCTTTAAATTGAGCTAAATTCTCCTGATTCAGATATAACTGGCTTTTATTTGCCCTTCCTGCTTTATCCACAGCAATTGCTTCCAGCCAGATTAATCCAGCTCCCCCATTTGCAAAGCGCTTATACCTTCTTTTGGTCAGCTCAGAAGGAGTCCCATCTGCTTCAGCATCTGCACCTTCCATCGGGTGGATAGCAATCCGGTTGGGAATTAGACGATTATTTATTTTAAGTTCTTCATTTAATATTTTTGTGTTCTCCGACAGAGGCAGTTCAAAATCAAGCTCTTTTAGATCAGCTTTAAGCTCTTTTAGAGAACTATAATTAAATTTTTGAGCTTTCATTTAATCAAATCCCTTCTTAATTAAATGGATTAAAAGCAGTATAGTTCTCTACATTTACCCATTTACTTTTAACTGCCCAGTCAAGATCAAGATCAGATAATAATTTTCTTTCGGAAAAGGCCTGATCAATTTTTTCGTCTATACCCGGTAAAACAGTCTGGTATTCTCCAGCTTCATTTTCAAATTCTTTTATTAAATTTTGCGGTACTGCTTTAATTTTTTCAGCAGAATCATAAGCTCCATTAATTGCTACAACAAAGTTCCGGGTGTTCTCTGGAGTACAGTATAAGTCTTCAATTAAAGAAAGATGCTTATCTGCCGCAATCCGGAAAACTTCTTTTTTAGGATCCAGACCTTCATTATCAAATTCAATAACTTCGCCATTATTAAGTTCAATTTTTGTTTCTTCATTCATCTTCCAGCTGATCTTTCCTTTAGTACCAACGATCTCCATTACCGGATCTCTTTTTTCCTCTGGAATATGTGTAACATAAAAATATATTTTAGTGCCTGTAGATGTTTCCGCTTCCAAGCAGGAATTATCATCAGCCTCTATGTAACTGTGACCTCTATACAGTTCAGCTCTTACTCTTTTTAATCGAGCAGAACTGTGCATACTCTGTCCTGCAAGAAAGATCATGTTATTTAAATAATGGGCAAAGGCATTATGCATTGGCCCATCTAAAACTAATTGACCCATGGCTATACTTTTACCGGCCCAGTCATTGCGGTCATAATATGATTTAAATCGCGGCCAGAATCCTTTCGCTGCTATCTCTTTTATCTCACCCAGTTTACCATCCAAAATAAACTGCTTAATTTTTCTAATAGTATGAGAATGAATATACTGAAAACCAATTGAACAAAATCTTCCTGTTTCTTTTTCAGTTTTAATCATTGCATCAATTTCCTGAACAGTCGGTGCAGGCGGCTTTTCTAATAAAATATTATATCCTGCTTTCATACCCTTTATTGCCATCTCAGCATGGGTTGGAATTGATACAGGGAGTCCAATTACATCAACACAGGCTTTGCCTTCTTTTAGTAAGCTTTCATAAGAACTGTAAATTGCTATTCCCTTATGTCTTAATTCTCTTACTTTATCAGCATTATTTACCTGATCATTAACTACTACAGCAGTCAGCTTCATTTTACCTTCAGCTTCCAGTTCTTCAATATTTCTTAGATAACTTCCGGCAAAATTTCGCACACCAACAACTGCAAAACCTACTTCTGACATTTACGCAACCTCCTTATTTTTTATCTTTTTCTCAGCAAGCAATTATCAAATATCTCGTCAATTTAAATTAATTATAGATAACTATCTAAAATACTTTTAAACATAATTTGTGTTTTTATTAGATCTTTAACAAAATTTAAGCTAAAAAATCCTGATCAATCAATACCTGAGAATGCAACACCATCAATTAAATATCTCTGGAAGAATATGAAGAGAATTATTGTTGGTAAGATTGAAAGAAATGTCATTGCAAACATTGCTCCCCAGTTTGTAATCGCATTTGGATCAGAGAACATTTTAAGTGCAATTGAAACTGGATATTTAGTTACACTCTGTAAATATAATAAAGGTGTCATAAAATCATTCCAGGACCAGTAAAATCTAAAGATTCCAGCTGTTACTAATACCGGCTTTAAGTTAGGTAGAATGATTTTAAAGAAAATCCCAAATTTACTGCAGCCGTCAATTTCTGCTGCTTCATCTAATTCAGTTGGTATACCTCTAACAAACTGAACCATTAAGAAAGTAAAGAATGGTACTGGCAGCATCTGAGGTAAAATAACCGGCAAGAATGAGCCAACCCAACCCCACTGATTAAACATTATATACTGAGGAATTCTTAAAATCTGTCCAGGCACTAAAACTGTTGCAATCATAATTGCAAACCAAAACTTTTGACCGATAAATCTAGTTCTGGTAAATCCAAAAGCAGAAAAAGAAGCTAAAATAATCTGACCAATGGTTGCTGTTCCTGAAATGAAGAATGAATTTCTAAAGAAAGTTAAAAATGATACTCCTCCAAAACCTTTCCAACCTTCTAAATAATTTCTAAACTGCATTGCATCAGGCCATAAAGTGGCACTTAAAGCATTTCCGGATGATTTTAGTGAACCCGCTACCATCCAGAGCAAAGGATAAAGCATAAAGATACAGAATCCACCAACTAATACCTGAAATAATATATTTTTAAGTTTTTCTTTTTGACTAAAGGTTAAATTCATCAATTATTCTCCTTCCGATTCATAGTATACCCATTTATTGGATGTTTTAAACAGCACAATAGTAACAATGGTCAATAAAACAAGTATAATCCAGGCAAGAGCTGAACCGTAACCTAAGTATCCATTAGAAATACCTTTACGATAGAGATAAACGGCATATACCAGAGTTCTGTTTAAAGGACCACCCTCAGTAATAATGTAAACCTGAGTAAAGACCATAAACATCTTAACCATCTGCATAATCAAATTAAAGAAAATAACCGGAGTTAAAAGTGGTAAGGTAACACTAAAGAACTGTTGTACTTTACCTGCTCCATCAATCTCAGCTGCCTCATATAAACCTTTTGGAATCTGTTTTAAACCGGCCAGAAAGATAATCATCGGAGAACCAAACTGCCAGGCTGCAAGTAAGATAATTGTCCAGATAGCATAATCAGGGTGACCAATCCAGGAAATTCTGTCTCCCATAATTCCCAGACTAACTAAAAAGTCATTAAAAGCTCCCTGTGAGGAAAATAACTGCCGCCAGATTACTGAAATAGCAACACTACCACCTAAAATAGAAGGTACATAGTAAGCAGCACGATAAAAATTAGTAAAAGGTCTAGCTTTTCTAAAAACTAATGCCAGTGCCAGAGCACTTGCCAGTCTTAAAGGCACAGCAAAAACTACATAATAGAATGTAACCTTAAGAGAAGTCCAGAACTTTTCATCACCAGTAAATATTTCAATATAATTGCGTAAGCCAACCCAGCTTGGATCACCAACAATAGTATATTCTGTTAGAGAATAATATAAAGATCTTAATAAAGGAAAAGCTAAAAATGCTAAAAACCCAATTAACCAGGGTAAAATAAATACATAACCAGTTAAATTCTCTTTTATCCACTTCTTTTTATTCATGCCAGCATCTAGAGAACGGACTGTATCCAGTGCTTCAAATTTATTATTCAAAAATCTCCCTCCTTATATGTTAGTACAAACTATAAGCTAGTGACTCATTTTAAATCACTAGCTTATAGAATTTTATCTTATTTTATTTTTTATTTAGATAAGAATGTTCAACTTATCTAGAAAGTAATTTTGTAGCTTCTTCTCTGAAATCTGCTGCAGCTTCTGCAGGAGTTTTCATACCATAAATTACTTCCCAGTACTGGTCAGCAAATGCTGTAGTTACTTCTGAGAATGCAGGTGGCTGTAATGGAAGTACAGGACCGGCGTTTTCAGCAGCTACTTCGATGAAATCAAATACAGCCTGATCATATTCGTCTGCGTCAGCTTTTAGAGCTGCTCTAACTTCACTGTTAGTAGGTACTCCACGGTCTGTACCGATTACTTTACCAGCTTCAACATTGTTGAACCAGAAGTTTAAGAAAGTCATAACTTCTTCTGGATGCTCAGTATTTTTAGCAGCAGTCATAACCATTGCAGGTTTCATAAACCTACCTTCCTGAACTTGGTCTTCAGCTCTTGGATATAAGAAAGGATGGAGAAGTTTACCAGCACCATTAGAAATAGCAGGTAACTGATTACTCCAGTAGTTTGTAGCAGTTGCAGCTTCACCCTGAGTTACTGGATCCTGTTCAATTGCATCAGGAGATTCCTGTCTCTGCATAGCGTCCTGAACTACACCAGCTTCAATTAATTCTAAATCATATTTCATGTAATCTACAAATAACTGATCATCATCATAACCTAAAGACTTTCCATCTTCACTAAAGAAACTCTGACCGTGCTGTCTTAACCAAACAACAAATCCATTACCTTCTTCCTGAGATGCAGGAGTTGCTGCACCTAAAATACCTAATTCATCATGTAACTTCTTGAACATTTCTGCTCTATCTTCCCAGGTGTCTTCTGGAGAAGGATAGTCTACACCAGCCTTGTCAAATAATTCTTTATCATAGTAACCAGCAGGAGCATTTACACCAGTTGCAAGACCCATCTGTTTACCATAAGCTCTACCCATTTCAAGATATGATTCTCCAATTTTACTGACATCTAAAGTTCCATCTTCAATATAAGGATCTAAAGCTAATAACTGATCGTTTTCAACATAACTTGCCATCATTTTTCTTACATGCTGAATAATATCAGGTAAGTTATCTCCGGCAGCCTGAGCATTCATTTTATCCCAGTATCCGCCCCAACCAGTATATTCTGGCTGAATTTTTATGTTAGGATATTCTTCTTCGAACATTTCAATAACTCTTAAAGTTCTTTCGTGTCGACTCTGTGAACCCCACCAGGCGAAACGTAAAGTAACTTCTTCGTCCTGAGCCATTGCAGCAACACTAAGTGATAAGGATAATACAAATGTTAAGA
>QBLP01000108.1 GCA_003070825.1 Halanaerobium sp.
CTATTAATTTGTAAATCACTTTCTGAAATTAATCTTGTAATTTGAGCCAAAGTTCTATATAATTATATATCGCTGCACCAGAAATATAAGCTGTCTGTTGACTGAAAATTTTATCAGCAGGCGGCTTTCTTTTGTTTTAAATTATAGAATTCTGACAATTGAAGGAGCCTAAAATGAGCTATTTATTAAATGATTTAAATCCAAAACAGAAAATTGCTGCTCAGACTTTAAAAGGGGCAGTTTTAGTTCTTGCCGGGGCCGGAAGTGGAAAGACCAGAACTTTAACCTATAGGACAGCTAATTTGATTGAGAATGGTGTCAATCCCAAAAATATACTGACAGTAACTTTTACCAATAGAGCGGCAGATGATATGAAAGCTAAAATAAGCAAATTAATTGGGTCAGAGATTATAGATGAGATGAATCTGGGTACTTTTCACAGTATCTGTCTTAAAATACTGCGGGAAAATTTGAAAAAGGTCAACCGATCAGAAGGTTGTTTGATTTATGATACTACGGATTCGATTGCGATTGTGGAAGATATTATATTTGATTTTGGTCTGGAGGAGACAGAATATGATCCAAAGATTGTTTTCAATATTATCTCAAAGGCCAAAATGAAACTTGTGCTTCCGATAAACCTGACAGAAGAATATGCTCAGCCAGACAATCAGGGCTCTGAACATTTTTATCAAATTGTGAGCAGAATTTATAAAGAGTATGAGCGGGTGCTGGCAAATAACAACTGTTTTGATTTTAATGATTTAATCAAAAAGACAATAGAACTTCTGGAATCGGATCAGGAAATTTTAAATAAATACCAGAATCAATTTAAGTTTATTCAGGTGGATGAGTATCAGGATGTAAATCACTCTCAGTACCATCTGATTTCTCTGCTGGCAGAACCGCGGAATAATATATTTGTGGTTGGTGATGACTGGCAGGGGATTTATGGTTTTCGAGGAGCTGATATCAGCAATATTCTGGAGTTTGAACATGATTATCCAGAGGCTGAGGTGATTAAACTTGAGCGCAATTACCGCAGCTCAAATAATATTATTTCCGCATCAAATCAGTTGATCAATAATAACAGTCAAAATAAAGTTAAAGAGGCCTGGACTGAGGCAGACGATGGCGCTCCAATCTTTGTGGCCCGGGCAGAAAATCCTCTGGTGGAAGCAAAATATGTCTGTAAACGGATCAATCATTTAGTTGATTTTTATAATTATAAACTAAGTGATATTGCTATTTTATGCCGCAGCCATTTTCAATCAATGCAGCTGCGGAATCAGCTGCCCAGGTTTAGAATTCCCCATCAGCTGGTAGGAGGAGTAAGCTTTTTTGACCGCCAGGAAATTCGCTATTTTGTTAATTATCTTAAACTGCTGGTTAATCCCAATGACAGACTGGCCTTAAAACGGCTGTTTAGAATTGAGGTTCATGGGGTTGGAGAAATTCTACTGAGTGAGATCACTAAATATGCTCGAGAAAATAAGATGAAAATTACTGATGTTTTCGAAAGTCCGACCGTGGTTAAGGGAATTGGCAGCAACAAGGCGGCCAATATTATTGAATTTCAGCGGCGGGTAATTGACAGCATTTTTGATCTGCGAGAAGAAAAGCTGCCAATGCATAAGAAGGCAGTGGAGCTTTATGAAAGGGTTGACTTTGATCAGAATGTGCTGGCAGAACTTGATGATCCTGATGGTAGAAAAAAATATATGAATATGTTTTTGGAGGACATGACCGACTTCCAGAAAAACAACCCCGGGCGTGGACTTTATGATTATCTGCTGATTAATAAACTGATTGCAGATAAGGATATTACTGAAGACACTCAGGAAAAGGTAAAGGTAATGACAGCTCATTCAGCTAAAGGACTGGAGTTCCCGGTAGTTTTTATTATTGGAGCCGAAGAAGAGGTTTTTCCACATCTAAAAAGCATGGAAGAAAAAGCAGCAGGGCTGAACCCCTATGCAGTTGAAGAAGAGCGGCGTTTATTTTATGTGGCAATGACCCGGGCAGAAAAATTACTGTTTATTTCCTTTGCTAACCGTAAGGTTTCTGGAGATCAGGGCCAGTATAAACAGATTATCCCCTCCAGATTTTTATCTGAACTGCCGAAACAGCGGCTTGATTTTACCAGTGTGGAAGCTAAAAAGGGTGGATCCGGGATTCAGATGCGAAAAAATGTAGAAGTGATTTAAGTTTATGTGATTCAATTCACTTGTACCAGGTACAAAAAGGCCTTTTTGTACCTGGTACCTATATGTTGGTACCTATATGCTAAAAAATCCTTGACATAACTAAAATTGAGTGATAAACTTTTATATAACTTAAAACGAAAATAAAAATCATCAAGAGCGGTGGAGGGACTGGCCCTTTGATACCCGGCAACCTACTTAAACTTTAGTAAGGTGCTAATTCCAGCATTCCAGAAGGGAATGATAGATGAGAGGCAATTAAATCCTCTCGGGAGGATTTTTTTCATTTCTAACTGCTCTTGATATTTGGAGCAGTTTTATTATTTTTTAGAGGGTGATGAGTATTGATTAAAATTGAAAATTTAACTAAGCACTATCATGCAGCCCAGGGAAGAGTTGAAGCAATTAATGGACTTAACCTGGAAGTTGATGATGGTGAGATATTTGGAATGATTGGACCCAGTGGAGCCGGTAAAAGTACCCTGATTCGAATGCTTAATTTACTGGAAAAACCCACTTCGGGGATCATAAATATTAATGGGACAGACTTAACAGAACTCAGTTCTCAAAATTTGAGAGCAGCCAGACAGAAGATAGGTATGATTTTTCAGCATTTTAATTTGCTATCTTCCCGGACGGTTCTGGGTAATGTATCATTTCCGCTGGAGATTGCGGGAGTGGGTAAAGAGAAGAGGAGAAAAAAGGCGAAAGAATTAATTGAGCTTGTAGGCCTATCGGATCGTGCAGATCACTATCCGGCACAGCTTTCTGGAGGACAGAAACAGAGGGTAGGTATCGCCAGAGCTCTGGCAAATGAGCCAGATTTACTTTTATCTGATGAAGCAACTTCTTCTCTGGACCCGGAGAGCACAAAATCGGTACTTGAACTTTTAGGTAAAATTAGAGATGAGATGAATCTAACAATTATCTTAATTACTCATGAGATGGGAGTAATTAAAGATATCTGTGATCGAGTTGCTGTTTTGGAGGCCGGGCAGATAATTGAAGAAGGTTCAATTATTGATATTTTTTCAAAACCTCAAAAATCATTAACCAAAAAGTTTATCAGTTCAGTCATTGATTTTGAGCTGCCGGAGCGGATACTTAAATATGTTAAGGCAGAAAGACCGGGAGAATTAATTAGAATCTCTTTTGTTGGAGAAAAAACTCATGATCCCTATATTTCTGATCTGGTAAAACATTATTCAGTTGATGCAAACATTTTATATGGAAATATTGATGAGATTCAGGGAGTGCCTTTTGGCACCCTGGTTTTAGATCTGGAAGGACAGCTAACTAATATTGAAGAAAGTATTTCCTATCTAAAAAGCCAGGGTTTGAGAGTTGAGGTGTTAGATAATGTTTGATTTAATTACAGAATTAGCCCGCTACAATGATCTAATGATCAGCGGTTCTTTAGAAACTTTATATATGGTAGCAATGGCATTATTTTTTGCGATTGTAGGAGGAATTCCACTCGGAGTTTTAACTACTATTACTCGACCGGGTCATATTTTGCCCAATAAGCCGCTAAATTTTATTCTGGATGGAATAATTAACATTGGGCGATCAATCCCCTTTATTATTTTAATGGTTGCAGTTATTCCTTTTACTCGGATGATTGTGGGCACATCTATTGGAACCAATGCTGCAGTTGTTCCCCTTTCGCTGGCAGCTATTCCCTTTATGGGAAGAGTTACAGATAATGCTATTTTAGAAATTGATCAGGGTGTGGTAGAATCAGCTCAGTCCATGGGAGCCAGTCCTTTACAGATTGTGTTTAAGGTATTATTACCAGAATCACTGCCGGCAATTATTCTCGGCCTGACCCTGACAGCCATTAGTTTAGTCAGTTATTCAGCGATGGCAGGAGCGATTGGTGGAGGTGGCCTCGGCGATATTGCAATCCGCTATGGATATCAACGGTTTCAGCTGGCTGTTATGCTGGAGACTATAGTTATCCTGGTGATTATGGTTCAGCTGATTCAATATGCAGGAAATCAGATAGCTTCATTTTTTGATCACAAAGCTTAGCTGGTTAAGTATTTACTATTTTTAAACTAATACTTAAGATATTATTGAGTAGGAATAAGGAATTATTTCTGGCAAAAACACACAGAGCCAGAATTAATTTAATACATTTATAACAGGTAGAAGAGGAGAGATAATTATGTTAAAGAAAACAATTTTAATTTTAGTGCTTTTAACTTTTGTGTTTGCTGGTGCTGTTCAGGCTGATAATCATGTGCTTAAGATTGGTGCAACTCCTGTACCTCACTCTGAGATTTTAAATTTCATTAAGGATGATCTTGCAGAAAAGGGAATCAAATTGGAAATAGTTGAGTTTACTGATTATGTAACTCCAAATATTGCTTTAAGTGATGGCAGTATTGACGCTAATTTTTTCCAGCATGTGCCTTATCTAAAACGCTTCAATGCTGACCGCGGCCTGAATTTAGCTTCGGCAATTAAAGTTCATGTAGAACCAATCGGCTTATATTCTGACAAATATACAAGTTTAAAAGAAATTCCAGAAGGTGCTTCGATTGCTATTCCAAATGATCCGTCTAATGAGGGGCGGGCTTTAATTTTACTGCACAATAATGACGTTATTACCTTAGCTGATCCAACAAACTTAAGTGCAACTCCAATTGATATTGTGGAAAACCCAAAAAACTTAAACTTTGAAGAATTAGAAGCAGCACAGCTGCCAAGAGTTTTACCGGATGTAGCAGCAGCAGTAATTAATACTAATTATGCCTTAGAGGCTGATTTGAATCCTCTGGAAGATGCTTTAATTATGGAAGGTAGTGACTCACCATATGTTAATGTAGTTGCTGTTAAAAAAGGAGACCAGGACAGCAAAAAAATTCAGATTCTAAAAGAAGTTATTCAGTCTGAGAAAGTTAAAGAATTTATTCTGGAAAAATACGAAGGTGCTGTTGTACCGGCATTTTAATTTAAACTTAGAACCGTAATTTAAATATTTTTGAACAAAGGGAGCAGTTTTCAGGACTGTTCCTTTTTGTTTTTCCGTGAAGAATGTTGTATAATAAAGCCTAGAAAGTAGAAAAAATGAGGTGGAAATTATGAGTAAAAGGCTGGCAGCTGTGGTAAATATAATTCGTCTTATGAAAGACTCGGATGTTAAGATAAGCAAAAAAGCACTATTTTTAGTACCTGTTGCCTACCTTATTTTTCCTTTTGACCTGGTGGGAGATTTTTTTCCAATTCTGGGTCAAATTGATGATATTGCAGTTTTTGTAGTAATGTGGCCTGTTTTAAGGAATATTTTAAGTAAATATCAGTCTGGTGATCCAGAAGTCGAAAAAGAGAAAAAGGATCCAGATGCTATAGATATTGATGATTATACAGTTGAATAAAACAGCAAAAACTCTACCGATAAAATTAAAACTGTAGAGTTTTTGTTTTTAAAAATTTAAAATCTTTGATTTTCCTATAACTTTCACTTACTGAATGAAAAAAATATTTTGATAAATGTTTGGTAGATTAGTATTGATAATTTATTTCGCGGCTGTTGTGAATAATTAAGGATTAATCTAATTCTAATTAACCGTACGGTTGACAAAAAACAAATTTAGAGGTATAATAACTACTGACCGGTTAGTCGAGCAATTATAATTCAGTCAGGAGGTTTCTATGGCCGAAGATACGAAAAATAAAATATTAAAGTCAGCTGTTAAACTTTTTTCTAAAAATAACTACCATGCGGTGTCCATGACAGAGATAGCAGATGGTGCAAATATTAGCAAAGGAACTTTATACTGGTACTTTGACAGTAAAGAAGAGTTGTTTAGAGAAATTGCGTTCGATGGAATTAATCACTTTAACAATCTTTTTAAGGATATTGTCCAGGAAGATAGCAGAAGTGATGAAAAAATCAGAGAAATAGTGAAGTGTGTATTAGAAACTTTGGTAAAGCATTTAGGTATAATAGATGTCTTTAGGAACAATGTTGAGCTAATTAGTAGAGATTTTAAAGACACAATTGAAGCAAAGCATCAAAAGAATATAGAAATTGTGGCCCAAATTGTTGAACAGGGTATTGATG
>QBLP01000513.1 GCA_003070825.1 Halanaerobium sp.
GCCCTTTTATTTGTAGTTGCAAATCTAATTGCTGATATTTCATATGCCTATTTTGATCCCAGAATCAAACAAAAATAAACTGCTGGAGGTTAGACATGTTTAAGAGTCAGAAATTTTTTCGCTTTCAAAAAAAGAGTGCTAGAGTAATTAAAATAATGAAAAAAGATTACAAAGCATATCTCGGCGGCTCAGTAATCATGCTGATTTTGATTTCAGCTATTTTTGCACCCCTGATTGCTCCTGCTGACCCCTATAAAACCAATGTGACTAAAAGGTTGGAAGGACCAAGTCTGCAAAATTTGCTTGGTACTGACAGTCTGGGTAGGGATATTTTAAGTCGCCTTATCTATGCAGCCCGTCCGGCAGTTTTGGTTTCTTTTGGTGGGATTATTATCTCAGTAATTATTGGAATAATTCTGGGACTATTGGCAGCCTATGTTGGGGGAATACTGGAGAGTATAATTTTATTTATCTTTGATGTGATCAGGGCTTTTCCACCGATTATTCTAATTTTAGTTCTGCTTTCTATAATTGGGCCTTCATTATTAAGTGTAATAGTTATTCTTGGAGTGACAATTATGCCCCGCTATGGCAGAGTGGTCAGAGCAGAAACTCTCTCTGAAAAAGAAGAGGATTTTGTTGAGGCAGCCAGATCACTGGGAGCAGATAACTCCCGCATAATTTTTAAACATATTTTGCCCAATATTTTTGCTTCAGTTCTTGTCTTAAGTGGAATGGATATGGCCTCAATGATCATGTGGGAAGCAGGACTTTCTTTTCTTGGTCTGGGCTTACAGCCTCCTTTAAGCAGCTGGGGAGTAATGCTGCAGGAGTCATATCAGTATATTCAGACTGCTCCCTTAATGATTCTCTGGCCGGCTCTGGCAATAATGTTGACAATGCTAGGATTTTCGACTTTTGCTGAGAGTTTGAGGGTGGCTTTAAATCCAAAATTAAACCAGGAGGTATAAGTTCTTATGCCCGATAAAATCTTAAAGATAAATGATTTAGCAGTTGAATATAGAA
>QBLP01000514.1 GCA_003070825.1 Halanaerobium sp.
TTATAAATTGGATGTCAGTGCCTTATTATCAGTAATTGAAGCTAATTCAGAAAAAATAGAAAGTGTTGAATTTAAAGTTAATCCTAGGGTTGAATTTATAAGAGATTCTAATAATATTAATTTGAATGATCTGGATTTATTTAAAGAGTTGGATATTTAAACTAAATATTAATCTTTGGGTGAGCCACAGTGGTTCACCTGAAGATTTATAGAAAGGAGAACGATAATGAATAAAGCATTAGTTTTTGATATCTGGGCAGATTATGCACATTTTAAAAAATATTATACTACAACTTCACCTTTGACTTTTTCTATTCCACCAAAAACTACTTTATATGGTATAGTTTCTGCAATTCTAGGGTTTTCAAAAGATGAATATTTAAATTATTTTCAGGAAGGGCAGTGTAAAATAGCTATACAGATTAAAAATCCCGTCAAAAAAACCAGGATAAATTTAAATTTAATTGATACGAAAAAAGCTGCCTTAATGTCGCAAATAGAAACCAGAACTCAAATCAAAACTGAGTTTTTAAAAGATGCTAAATATAGAATCTATTTTATGCATCAGGACAAAGATTTATATAACAATCTTAAAGAAAAACTAAAGAATCATAAGAGTGTATATTCAATTTCTTTGGGATTAAGTGAAAATCTTGCTAACTTTGAGTATATCAAAGAAATAGAGCTTAAAAAAATAACAGAAAATAACTGGCAGGAAATAAACACTGTTATAAGAATTGATAAGGAGAATATTAGCAAAGGTGATATAGACTTTAGTCAGAGTAATCGCGAGTATTTTAGTGATAAAATTGCTGTAGAGATGGAAAGTGATAGAACTGTAACCGATTATGCTCAGGTTTTATTTGAAAGAAGTGGTAGAAGTATTAAAGCAAATGTTAACCAGTATTATAAAGATTCTAATAACAACACTCTTTTGTTTCTGTAGTATAAGAAAGGAAAATTATATGGTTTATTCCCATCCAGATAAATTATTAATTGATCATCTAAATAATGTATATAAG
>QBLP01000109.1 GCA_003070825.1 Halanaerobium sp.
AGCGTCAGATGTGTATAAGAGACAGTTAAATATCTATATAGATTTGAATTTTCTCTTAAGATTACTGCCTTTGTCATTAAATACTCCTTCCAGATGAAAAATCAAAACTTAAGAGATCTCTGTAAACAGTTTTTCGACCTCTGCTTCCAGATTATCAAGTTCAATTTCTAGCTTATTATTATTTTCTCTAATCATTGCCTCTACCACACCATTTTTTAGAGAACGGGAACCAATAGTTAAGCGCAGTGGAATTCCAATCAATTCAGAATCATTAAATTTAACTCCAGCTCTCTCATCACGATCATCAATTAAAACTTCCCAACCCTGAGCTTTTAAATTCTGATATATTTCTTCCGATTTTTCCTGAACCAGATCATCATTTCCCAGAGGCAGAATAATAATTTTAAATGGTGCAATTGCCTTAGGCCACTTAATTCCATACTGATCATTATTCTGCTCAATTGCCGCTGCAACCAGTCGAGTAATACCAATTCCGTAACTTCCCATTACTATTGGCTGTGCTTTTCCATTTTCATCAAGATAGTTGGCACCCATATTTTCACTGTATTTAGTTCCCAGCTTAAAGATATGACCAACTTCAATTCCAGCTTTAATATTTAACTTACCCTGGTCACATTTTGGGCATCGCTCTCCACCTCTTACTGAACGAAGATCTGTAAATGCTTCTACTTCAAAATCTCTACCAGCTTTAACATTTTTTAGGTGGTAATCTTTTTCATTTGCTCCAACTATTGCTCCCGACATATTTTTAAGGCGCTGATCAGCAACAATTCTTACCTTATCCAGATCTACAGGCCCAATAAAGCCGGCAGCACTGTTAAAGAGTTCTGCAAATTCTTCCTCTTCAGCTGCCCGAAGTTCATTTGCCTGCAGATAATTTGTCAGTTTAATTTCATTTAATTCATCTTCTCCAGAAACAAGAGCTAAAACAGCTTCCCCATCAGCTACCATTGCAACTGCTTTAATCATCTTAGCTGCAGGAACTTCAAGATATTTCTCCAGCTCGCTGATAGTTTTAATCTCCGGAGTATGTATTTTTTCGGCTTCTGCTTCAACCTCAAAGTCTATATCAGTCTTTTTAGAAGTAGCCCTTTCTACATTGGCTGCATAGTCACAGTGGTTGCAGAAAGCTATCTCATCTTCGCCGGAATCAGCCAGCACCATAAATTCGTGGGAATCCTTACCTCCCATGGCACCGGTATCTGCTTCAACAGCTACAGCTTCCAGGCCGCATTCTGCAAAAATACGCTCATAGGCATCATACATTTCCTGATAACTTTTATCGAGACCCTGATAGTCAATATCAAGGCTGTAGGCATCTTTCATAATAAATTCTCTGCCCCTCATTACACCAAAGCGGGGTCTAATCTCATCTCTAACTTTAGTCTGAATCTGATATAAATTTAGAGGCAGATCTTTATATGATCTAACTTCATCACGAACCAGATCAGTAACAACTTCCTCGTGAGTTGGTCCCAGACAGTATTCCCGAGCTTTACGATCATTAAATTTGATCATCAGAGGTCCAAATTTATCCCAGCGTTTAGAATCCTTCCAGATTTCAGAAGTCTGCATAATCGGCAGCAGAACTTCCTGAGCCTCACTATTGTCCATGTGTTTTCTGGTGATTTTTTCGATTTTTTTAATCACCCGATAACCTAAAGGTAAATATGAATAAATTCCTGAAGAATGTTTTCTCATCATGCCTGCTCTCAGCATGAGTTTATGGCTGACCACCTCAGCTTCTGCAGGATCTTCTTTTAAAGTTGGTAAATATAATTTTGACATGCGCATCCTAATCACTCCTCGTATAATATATAGATATTATTTATTTTTTAGCAGCTGTCTAATTAAAATAACTTAAAGTTTGTTAATTTCTTTCATCAATTCTTCTAATAATTGATCTTCTTTTACTTTTTTGATAATCTTTCCTTCTTTAAAAATCAAACCTTCTTCTATTCCTCCGGCAACACCAATATCAGCTTCCTTTGCCTCACCAGGACCATTAACCGCACAGCCCATTACTGCAACGGTAATTTCCTTATCAATTTTCATCAGTTCTTTTTCGACTTTTTCTGCGAGAGCAATCAGGTCAATATTAGTTCGGCCACAGGTAGGACAGGAGATAATTTCTACTCCCTTTTTTCTGAGCTCAAGTGATTTTAAAATCTGCCAGCCGACTCTTACTTCCTCAACTGGATCACCGGTCAATGAAACCCTCAATGTATCACCATAACCCTGAGTGAGCAGTGCTGCAATTCCCGCAGCTGACTTAATCGTTCCCCGCCAGGGTGTTCCTGATTCTGTAATCCCAATATGGAAGGGATAATCAACTTTCTCAGCCATCAATCTATAAGCCTCAATCGTTGTCGGAATGTGGCTTGATTTTAAAGAAATTACTATATCCTTAAAATCATTTTCTTCCAGAATATTTACATTTCTCAAAGCACTTTCAACCATCGCCTCAGCAGTTGGTCCACCGTATTTCTGCAGCAGTTCCTTTTCGATTGAGCCGGAGTTACTGCCAACTCTGATTGGAATCTGCTTTTCTTTACAGGCAAGTGCAACTTCCTTAACCCGCTGATCGCTACCTATATTGCCGGGATTAATCCGCAGTGCATCCACTCCATTTTCAACTGCCATTAAAGCCAGCTGGTAGTCAAAATGAATGTCAGCAACCAGTGGTATATTTATTCTTTCTTTTATTATTTTCAGTGCCCGCGCAGCATTTTTATCCGGTACAGCAACTCGAATAATCTCACAGCCAACTGCTTCCAGCTTTTTAATCTGGTCTACAGTCGCCTCAACATTTTCAGTTTTAGTGTTACACATGGACTGTACAGAAACCGGTGATTTTCCACCAACCGGCTGCTCAGCAAAATTAACAAGCCTGGTCTTTCTTCTATTATACATAATTCACCTCTTAATAATTAACCCTATTTAAATTAAAAATCGATTTCAAATAATAAAGTTCTGTTTAAAAGAAAGTTCTCATCAGATCATTATAAATAATAAAAAGCATCAAAAGCATTAAAATTGCAAAGCCGATCATATGCACATAGCTTTCTTTGCGCGGATCTACAGCCTTTCCTCTAATCATTTCAATGACAATAAATAATATTCTTCCCCCATCTAGAGCAGGAAAAGGAAGTAAATTGATAATTCCTAAATTAATACTGATTATTGCTGTCCAATTTAAAACATTCAAAATACCTACTCTGGCAGCCTGACCAATGATCGAAGCAATCATTATTGGCCCACCAATATCTTCAGCTGAGCTTTCTCTAAACATCTGCACAAAACCAGAAATAGTCATCACAAAAACCTGGTACGACTGCTGCAGGCCAAGAGAAATAGACCTCAGAAAAGAAACATTTTCTCGAATCAGCTGTGGGTAAACTCCAATTACTCCTCTGTCACTGTCTTCACTCAGAACCGGAGTAACGTTAATTGTATTTACTTCTCCATTTCGCTGATAACGAATACTAATTTCCTGATCAACATTTTCTCTAATTACAGCAGACATTTCCTCCCAGCTGTTAATTTCCTGCTCATTTATAGCCAGAATGCGGTCATTTGCTCTTAAGCCGGCCTCAGCTGCAGGCTGTTCCGGTATTACTTCACCCAAAACTGCATCTTCAGTAGTTGAGGTGGGAACACCAAAAACTGCAAAAGCAAGTATAAAAATTAAAACTGCCAGCAGAAAATTCATAATTGGCCCCATTAGGATGACTGCAAGCCTCTTAAAGGTTGACTTTTGTGTAAAAAGGCGTCCATCTGCTTTTGCCTGATCATAAATTTCTCTTTCAGCTTCAGGCATTGAATCATCAGCAGGGAATTCTCCCACCATATTACAAAAACCACCAAGCGGAATCGCTCTAATCGAATACAGGGTCTCTCCAACTTTTTTGGAAATCAATTTAGGACCAAAACCAAGCGCAAACTCAGAAACCATTATATCAGATTTTTTTGCTGTTATATAATGTCCAAATTCATGAATAAAGACTAAAACTCCGAGAACAATAATAAATGAAACAATAGTTAGAACCATTCTTTAATAACCTCCACTGCCAGTCGGCGAGCTTCCTGATCGGCGTTTAAAATTGCCTCTAAATCAGGCTCAGAAATATTCTGATGGCGATCCAGAACTGAAGCTACAACTCGACTCATAGCTAAAAATGGAATTTCTCCTTTTAAAAAACTGTAAACTGCAATTTCATTTGCTGCATTCAATACTGCTGGGAAGGTACCGCCAGCTTTACCGGCAGTATAGGCATATTTTAAGTTAGGAAATTTATCGGTATCTGCCTGAAAAAATTCTAAAGCGGCAATTTGATCAAGTTCCAGATTACTGCCTGCTGTTTCCAATCTTCTGGGATAAGTTAAACAGTACTGAATCGGTATTTTCATATCTGCCGGTCCCATCTCTGCCAGAATTGTCCCATCAAGCAGTCTAATCATCGAATGAACAATACTCTGGGGGTGAACCAGCACTTTAATATCATTATAATCACAATCAAATAACCAGTGAGCCTCAATCACTTCAAGTCCTTTATTCATCAGAGAAGCAGAGTCAATAGTGATTTTGCTTCCCATTTCCCAGTTTGGATGATTAAGAGCATCTTCTACTGTTACCTCAGTTAATTCTTCCTGAGAATAAGAAAAGAATGGCCCACCTGAAGCAGTTAAAATAATCTCATCCAGTTCTCTCTGGTGTCCTTTTAAAAGCTGAAAAATCGCATTATGCTCACTGTCAACCGGAAGCAGCTTAACATCATTTTCCTTAACCAGTCTGGTCAAAACCGGACCTCCACTAACCAGCGATTCTTTATTAGCTAAAGCAATATCATTACCAGCTTCAGCAGCTGCAATAGAGGGCTCAAGACCCGCAAAACCAACAACTGCATTTAATAAAAGATCCACTTTTTCGGCAGCAGCTGTTTTTAAGTTATCTCTGCCGCTTAGAACCTCTGTTTTGTTCGAAGTCGCAGTTAATTTATTTTCTAAGTTCTGAGCCGCCTGTTCATCAACTACTACTACAAATTCCGGCTGATATTTTTTGATCTGCTTATATAAAAGTTCAATATTTTGATAGGCAGTCAGGGCCTTAACCTGCCATGTTTTTAATTCACTTATTACCTCCAGCGCCTGACATCCAATTGAACCTGTAGAACCAAGTATAGTAATTTCTTTCATTTATTTTCACCTCAAAAACTAGATTTTATTATTTTTTGATATCAATTAAGTCAGAGTCAACAATCGCTTTTATAATAACTAAAAAAGTCGGTCCTACAACAAAACCTATAGCTCCCAAAATCCTGAAACCCGAAAATAGAGCAATCATTGTTGCCAGAGGATGCAGGCCGAGACTTTTACCCATAATTTTACCCTCAGAAGCAGAGCGAATGGCTGCCAGAAATAAATGCAGAATAAAAAGAGCAAAAGCCTGAGAAAAATTACCGAAAATTATTGAGATTATAATCCAGGGATAAAACAGAAGAGCAGGACCAATGATTGGAATCAAGTCCAGCACAGCTGCTGTTGCTCCAACAATTAAAGCATACTGGTTACCAATAATTTTAACACCGATACCAGCTACCAGACCACTGATAGAAATCAAGATCAGCATTGCTCTTATATATCCAATAGCTGAGCGGTTCAGCTGAGTAAAAACATTTGCTATTTTAGGCTGAACATCTTCTGGAAATATATTCACCAAAAAGAGCTTGATATTATCACGATCTCTGCTGATAAAGAAAGTAGCTATAAATGCAATAAATAAAATCATAAATAAGCTTGGAAGCTTTGTTAAAAATTCTAAAATACTATTAATTACTGAGATTAAAGCATCTCTTATTCCATTATATAAAAGCTGCAAATTGCTGTTGATTGCATCTTTTACGGCATCTGATATTTCCCAGTTTTCCATAAAGTTTTCCAGCTGTTCGTTTTGTTCTGAGACCCATTTGATTTGAGAATCAATTGATCGATAATCAGGTAAGTTTTTCAGCAGCCTGTTTAATTCCAAATACCCCTGGGCACCACCAATTATTATCATCGTCACCAGAATTACTATTACAAGCACGAGGACTATAACCACTGTAAAACCGCGGTGAATTGGGATATTCTGATCAAGAAAATCAACAATGGGGTTGATCAAACTTGCAATGACAGCTGCAATAATAAAGGGAGTGAAATAGATAAAAACATGTTCTAAAATAACCAGACTGATTAATAAAAATAAAAAC
>QBLP01000515.1 GCA_003070825.1 Halanaerobium sp.
ATTCTGTAGATAGTATATGTTCTCAATAACTTAAATTTGACAATGCTTAAATATTTTTATGCAATGCTAGTGAAGTATTTTAGAAAAAACTTGAAAATAAGTTTGATAAATAAAAAAACTGAATTAATGCTCTTTATTTTAAATAAGCGAATTTCATAATACGCTTAATTTAGTTTAATTCAAAAAAATATTGTCTGCGAATCATAAAAATAAGCCTTTTAACTTGAATTTGTAGATTTTAATGATTTACCATAGATTTACTGCTAAATTTAGACGCACTTAGCTTGGGTATCTTAAAATCTTGCTTTAAAATGCTTTTTAAGCAGCTAAAGTCTGATTTTGAAGCTTGATCTTTTCGGCTGCGATTCTTGCAGCTATCAAACTGATTGAACTTAATAGCAAATGAGTTTTGACTTTTTTGGCTCCCATTACAGTTAAGTTCTCTAAATTTAGATGCTCTTTTAGTCTGGAAAAAGTTCTCTCAACACTGGTTCTCTTGTTGTAGATCTTTCTCCAGGTTCTAGAGTCTCTATGTGGTGTTGATATATATCTGGGGTTCTCTTTTGGTCTGGTTTTAGTTACCTGACCGTAGTTGCTGTCAGAACACCATTTAGTTCCATGAATACAATCAACTTTACCACATACATGTGGGCATCTAAATTTGTTGACTCCTTTGTAATGACCCCAGTAATACATTTTGTGTCCGCCACTGCAGACTGGTGTTCCTTTAAAATCATAGAAACCAGCTGGTGGCTGTTTAGCATTACGCTTGTTGATTGGGATAATGGCCTGAGAATCCTGCTCAAAGAGAATATGCTCATAGATATCAGTAGTATCATAACCTGAATCCATAGTCCAAAATTTTGGTTTAATCAAATCTCTTTCAGCTAAAAAGTCATTAACCTTTTCAACTAAAGGTATTGCCTGGGTTTTATCTGCATGATTGGCTGGAGTTAAAGTTAAAGCAATCGGTAATTCTGATTTAGTTTCAACTGCAGCATGTATCTTCCAGCCAAACCAGTATCTGTGTCTAATAGATTTAGTTCTATACTTTGATCTAAGAGATCATTCATTAGTAATTCCAGACCATCAGTCTCAGATAATCTCTTGTAATATCGGCTGAAAGTTGCTTCGCTGGGCACCCTGCCAGTGGTAGAAAAACCACAGACATATCTGAGATATGGACTTCTATCAATTTTGCTTACTAAGTCTGCTCTGGTAGGAATCTTTTCAATCTGTTGGACCAGAAAAGCTCTTAAAATAGCTTCTGGATTGTATCCAAAGATCAATAGGATCTAA
Source organism: Halanaerobium sp. (assembly GCA_003070825.1). Lineage (GTDB taxonomy): Bacteria > Bacillota > Halanaerobiia > Halanaerobiales > Halanaerobiaceae > Halanaerobium. Next base: position 1,300 of record QBLP01000515.1, read on the forward strand.
AATACAAATTAATTTGTCTGTTTCCGATAAATTTAGCAATTCTTCAAAGGGAAAGAGACACTCTTGTCGAATATTATTAATAGGGCTTCACCTTCTTTCGAGTTTTTTGGGTGTTACTATTAAATTCGACAAGAATGGGGTGAAGCCCTTTTTATATCATTAAAATCTTTGTTATATCAAGGCTTATTTTTATGAAATTCGCTTAATCAATAAAAATCAACTTATAATTAATTTTTTCAGCCTCTGACATTGAAGAAAGATAATCAAGCCTCTCAATTAACATTTCTCTATTGGCTATTTCTGTTAGATTATCATAATAAGCCATGTAATGTAATTTTTTCTTTTCCTTTTTCAGCTGGTTAATTTTTAAGCTTATTTCCTGCTGGTAAACAAAAATTAAATACAGAATTATTAGGACTGTTAAATAAGCAATTAAAGCCGGTAAAAATGAAATAGAACTGCCAACGATCATTAATGTCAGTACCGAAAAGATTGAGAACACATTCAGTATTAAAGCTGAAACAAAGCCTTTTAGAGCATATTTGATTGTCAGGGAAAGCAGTAAAATAATCTGCAGCTGAACAATTATTCCTCTAATTGTTGCCGCTGAAAAGTTTAGACTGCTTAAGTT
>QBLP01000516.1 GCA_003070825.1 Halanaerobium sp.
GTTAAGAAAAACAATGTAGAAAATGTAGCAGTAATTGGTGCCGGCTATATCGGTGTTGAAATTGCCGAAAACTTTATTCACTCTGATAAAAATGTAGCTTTAGTAGAAGCTATGGATCAGGTCTTAAATCCTTTTGACTTTGATATGGCACAGATTATTCAAAAAGAACTCTATGATAATGGAGTAAATGTGGTTTTATCTGATCCTCTTAGTGAAGTTAATGATAACCATGTAGTTTTAAAATCTGGTAAAAAAATTGATGCTGAAGCAGTTGTTTTAGCAATTGGAGTTAGTCCAGAAACCAAACTTGCAGAAGATGCCGGCCTTAAAATTGGAGAAACAGGTGGGATCGAGGTAAATCACAATTATGTAACAAGTGATCCAGATATTTATGCTGTGGGAGATGTAATTGAAGTTTATTCTAAAATCGCCCGCTCTAAAACAAGATTACCACTTGCCGGACCTGCTCAGAGACAGGCCAGAGCAGCAGCCAACCACATGTATAATATTCCTAATAAAAATAATGGAGTTATCGGAACTTCTGTAATTAGAGCTTTTGATTACAATGCAGCTGCAACTGGACTCAACGAAAAGCAGCTAAAAGATGCTGGTATTTCTTATGACTTTGTTTATGTAATTCCAACAGACAAAGTAAGCTTAATGCCGGATGCTAATCCTTTACATTTTAAATTGATTTATGAGGTACCAACAGGAAAAATTCTTGGTGCTCAGGCAATTGGGAAAGGTAATGTAGATAAAAGAATTGATGTAATGGCAACAGCTATTTTAATGGATGCAACTGTAGAAGATTTAACAGAATCAGAGTTAGCTTATGCTCCTCTCTTCTCTACTCCCAGAAATGCTGTTAACCAGGCAAGCCTTGTTGCTACAAACTTAATCAACAACCGCTACAATCAGGTTCCAGTAACAAAGGTTAGAGAATTAGTAGAAAATGATGCCTTTATTGTAGATGTTCGCGAAGAGGATGAATATGAAGCCGGCCATTTGGTTAATTC
>QBLP01000517.1 GCA_003070825.1 Halanaerobium sp.
TTTAGAAGAATTAATTAGAAAAACAAAAGAGTTGTAACGTCATATAACATGGGATTGGCGTCATGCCTTCTGTCATAAAGCTTGCAGGTTAACCAATCAGGGATATGAAAAAGCAAGCTTTACGCCAGTTCCTACGGAATCAGGCACGAGCGCAAATCCCAGTAACGTTATACGACATTGGGCTAAATCACTGCTACTGGGACGTCAATACTTTTAGCTGCTCTAACTAATTTTTTATCTAAAGTTACTAAAGTAGCATTTTTACGCCTACTTGTAACTAAATACATAGCGTCATAAGCAGGGTGACTTATCTTGCATGAAAGTGGCAAAGCTTCTTCAAAAATATCTTTTGCATCAATAAACTGATCTACCATTTCATAAAGATATTCAACTTTTTTCATAATATCTTCTTTGCTATAATCTCGGTATTCATGATATTTCCATAACGCATTACTAGCTTCATAAATAAAAAGAGAAGGAGCAATTACCCAGTCTGCATCATTTAATATATTTACAATTTCTTGTTGTCTTTTACCACCCATCACTACTTCAACAGCTGCACTTACATCAATTGTAATTCTCATCTTTCACGATCCTCTCTAACTAATTTTACAGGATCTAATATTTCTTCATCTTTCTTTTCTTGACTGGTTTCTTCCTGTATTTTTTTTAGAAGTTGTTGACGATGTTTTTTGTTTTCTTTTTCTATATTTAAAGCTTTTTCTAATAATACTATTGTTTCCTGGGTAATACTTCTTCTGTCAGCTTCAGCTAATTGGACAATTTCTTGATAAAGATGTTCTGGTAAATCTCTAACTTGTAAAGATGGCATAATAAAAACTCCTTTCGTCTAATGATTAATCTTTTATTCTATTTATATTATACCACTTAAGATTAGCGCATGCAATATGCATGTATAATGTGTTTTTGACATTTATGCCTGTCTCTTATACACATCT
>QBLP01000110.1 GCA_003070825.1 Halanaerobium sp.
GTCACACTCAATCCAATTAAAATTTTTAAAACTAGATCTTTTTCAGGTAGTTGAAACTTAAAAAAACTTTGCAAAATATAAAATAAGATAAGAATGATCCCTGTTAATATGGCGGTTAATATTCTCCAGTTATAATTTTTAAGTTTTTTAATTTTAATCCACCTCATCTCTCAACCAGCTATTAAAAAATAAATCTGTGCAGCTAAAAAATCAGTTAAGATAATAATTATCTAGAGATTTAAACAAGGCTGTTATCTTCTTTCTTCTTTTCATCTGATTTTTCAAGCTCTTCTAATTCTTTCATTACCTGTTTTTTCTTCCTTTTCGGAACTTCCCTCAGCATTAGCAACTGCAGCAGTATCTCCAATTAAAGAAGCAGCCCACTTACCACAGCGGTCACCGGTAACAGCTATTACTTTTTGATCAGCAATAACCTTAATTACCTCACAATTATTGGCACAGTCCTCACATTCAAAACTTGTTGTTTCAAATTCCTGCTCTGTTAAATCAAAACCTCTAAAACTGCTTTCCTGACCACTTCTTTTAACATCTCTTTTAGCCAGCATGGCAATCCCTATTGCTCCCATTACATCGTGATGTTTGGGTACAATCACTTCTGCTCCAATTTCTTCTTCAAAGGCTGCTTTGATCCCGATATTGGCGGCCACACCACCCTGGAAGATATATTCTCCTTCTAAAACTCGATTCCTAACAAGGTTGTTCATATAGTTTCTGACCAGCGCTTCTGAGAGGCCGTTGATTATTTCAGGTTTGGTAAATCCATACTGCTGCTTTGAAATCATATCTGATTCTGCAAAAACTGTACAGCGCCCTGCTATTCTGACATCCCGGTCAACTTCTAAGGCCAGTCCACCAAATTCTTCAATTGGAATTCCCAGTCTTTCTGCCTGATGATCAAGAAAAGAACCTGTACCTGCTGCACAGACAGTATTCATCGCAAAATCAACTGCAATTCCAGCTTCCACAATAATTAGTTTGGAGTCCTGACCGCCTATTTCAAAGATAGTTCCGGCCTCAGGATGGTAATAGGTTGAAGCCCGGGCATGGGCGGTAATCTCATTTTTAACAGTATCAGCACCCAGAATATAGGCAATTAATTCTCTACCACTGCCGGTAACTCCGACTCCACCAATTTTATAATCATCAATCTCTATTTCTTCTTTAAATTTAGTTAAACCTTCTTTAACCAGCTCAATGGGATTGCCTGAGTTGCGGGTATAAAGTTTAAAGGCAAGCTCATTTTCTTCATCGATGGCAACAAGATTGATACTAACTGAACCTATATCTACACCCAGATAAAGTTTTTTCATCTACATAACCTCCCTGTAGTCTTTCTCTTTGATCATATCTAAAAATGCTTCCACTCTGGTCAGTACATTCGCATCAGCTGTCTGTTCATCTATAGAAATAGTTAAAACAGGTATCTCATATTTTTCTGATAAATCATCTATCACACTCTGAGATACAAGTTCCGGCAGACAGCCAAAAGGTTTAAGATGAATAATCCCATCAAATCCTTTTTCCTTAAAATTAACCGCATGACCAATATTCCCCTGGGCATGACCGCCTATTTCAATTTCGATAAACTCTTCTCCTTTTTTCTCGATTTCTTCCAAATCTTTGCCGGTAAAGGGAAAAACATTTTCTCTGATCCAGTCTGTCAGATACTGGGAACGTTCAACTTCAAAACCAAAGCGGTTTACCTTTTCTTCGACCTGATTGTTTATTGATTGCTCCAACACAACATAAATTTCGCCAATGATTCCAATTCGATAGCGCTCAGTTTCAGCTGGAATTGAATCTTCAAATTTATTCAGTTTATTTAAATATTTATTTTTAATTTCCTTTATCTCTGCAGTGTTTTTAATCTGATAAAACTCTTCCTGAGCCTGCATCCAGAGCTTATTGATTGGACCCTGATCATTATAGGCTCTTAGAATTTCTATCGTTTTTTCTATTTCATCTAAAGCCTTTGTCAACTCATAAACAGTTTTGATCACTCGACCGACCTGCAGCCAGGAGCTGTCCCCTTTTAATCGTTTAATAACCTCATAAAAGTATTTATAATCATCATGAGGAGAGTCAATAATAATAATCTCCACTTCATGACCTAAATCCTGAAGGATTATTTTGTGCACTTCACCATAATATCCAGCCCGGCAGGGTCCATGACCACCGCTTGTAACCAGGGTATCTACATCTTTTTCCATCAGCTTTAAATAAATACCTGTTATCACTTTAAAAGGAAAACAGGCAAATTCAGGACTGTATTTTACACCCAGATCAATGATTTCTTTATTTGGTTTGGGCGGCATTACCACATCATGACCCAGCAGTTCTAAAAGTTTTTTATATACTATTGTTGGTCCCATATAAGGAAAAGATAATCTCATCTTAGTTATTCTCCTTTTTTAGCCGCAGCAGATCGATAAAAGCTTCAATTCTTGTTATAATATGGCTTTCTCCTGTCTGCTCATCAATTCTTAAAGTCATAAAAGCATTATCATATTCTTTGGCATCAACTTCTAAAATCTGACCCAGCATTGAATCAGGGCCACAACCAAAGGCGGTCAGATGAATAACTCCATCTATCTGATCATTTTTAAAATAATGTTCTGCTGCACCATAAAGTTTGTTTGTAAACTCCCAGAACATCGGTTTTCTCAGTTTAGATAACTCTTTTTCTATAGTTTCTTCTGCCACCATCGAAAATGTGTGAACTCTTACTCCCATTTCCTTCAGCTTATTTATTATATCCATATTAATATACTGATCAAAAACATTGTAGACATAACCAATCACTGTAATATCAATAACTTCCTCATTTCCGGCTGTTCCTATATCTTTTCTCTGACTTTGAGGTAGTTTTTCCCCATTTTCAAATTTAGAAATTACTTTTTCCAATACCTCTATATCTTCTATTTTAACAAAATCATCTATTAAATATCCCTCAAAAAGTAAATTTCTATACCGATACCAGAAATTAGAAGCTTTTTTTAAAGTCTTTTTCATTTCCCTTTTCGGAATTGAAAAGGTTTCTGCCAGTTTTTGATGATTGGAAAATTGGGCTATATTATCACTTTTTGAATCAATCTGATCAGCAATAATTTCCGCTTCCAGATCGGATAAAGAATGTCTAACCATATCGGGCAGCCCCAAAAACTTAGGGCATAAAACTACATCTTTTCGGAGTGAACGAAAGCGCGGCAGAAAAATATAGTCCACATCTTTTTGATCTAAGTTTAAAACGTGTGCGATCATCACTTTTATGGGAACACAAATTTCTGATAAGGACTTTTTTACTCCTTTATCCAGCAGATACCGGGAGGTACTGTCCGAAATAACCGGGTCCAGATTAAGCTCGTCAAAAAGTTTGAGCCAGAAAGGAAAATAATAGTAATATAATAAAGCCCGAGGTATTCCAATTTTTCTTTTTTTCATATCTCAATGCCTCCAAAACTTATCATAAACAATTATCAATTTATAAAATATTTCATATTGGAATAATGAGATAAGGAAGAGAACTGTTCTCTTCCTTATTTATCAAATTACTTTAATTTATGCTTTTTTCTTTGGATCATAACTGGGCTGCACATCAACTTTACGCAGCATATTAGCATTTGTTACAACACTGATTGAACTGGTTGCCATTGCTATTTCTGCAATAACTGGATGCAGTAAACCAAGAACAGCTACTGGAATTGCAACTGTGTTATAGAAAAAGGCCCAGAATAGATTTTGCTTAATCTTTTTAAAAGTTGCCCTTGATAGTTTAATTGCTGTTATTACTGCTGATAAATCACCTCTAACAAGTGTTATGTCAGACGATTCGATTGCTATGTCTGTTCCAGTACCTATTGCAATACCTACATTAGCCTGAGTCAGAGCTGGTGCATCATTAATTCCGTCTCCTACCATAGCAATAGTACCAAATTTATCCTGCAGCTTCATAATCTCATCTACTTTGCCATCAGGTAATACCTCAGCTACAACATGATCAATACCTACTTCATTTGCTATAGCTTCTGCTGTTCTCTGGTTATCTCCTGTTATCATTGCTGATTGAAGTCCTAATTTATGCAACTCTTTTATCGCCTTAATTGAATCTTCTTTTAAAGCATCTGCTACAGCAACTATACCAAGAAGTTTATCTTCTGTAGCTACCAACATTGCAGTTTTTGCTTCTTTTTCAAGCCGGATCATTTCATTTTCTAAGTCACTTGCATCTAGCCCGGCCTCTTCCATTAATCGACGACTACCTACCAGTACTTCTTTTCCATTAATAGTAGCTTTTACACCTTTTCCTGTCACAGAACCAAAGTCCTCAATTTCTTTTACTTCAATACCTCTATCTTTTGCATCATTCACTATAGACACTCCCAGTGGGTGTTCAGATCCTGATTCCACACTGGCTGCATACTTTAATAGTTCGTTTTCACTTGTACCATTAGTAGTAACAAGGTCCGTTACTTCTGGTTTTCCTTTGGTTATTGTCCCTGTCTTGTCGAAAACAATTGTATGAACATCCTTCATTGTCTGAATGGCCTCACCTTTACGAATTAAAACTCCATTTTCTGCTCCAATTCCACTTCCTACCATTAAGGCTGTTGGTGTTGCTAGACCAAGAGCACAGGGGCAAGCAATTACTAGTACTGCTATTGTTGCGAAAAAAGCAAGAGTAATTGTTCCAAGAGTAGGATCTACCCAAGGTAAAAATGACTGAGCCCAGAAGCCAACACTCCTAAAGGTTTCGGGAAATGCCAGCCAAAGAATAAATGTCGCTGTAGCAATAATTAAGACTGTAGGAACAAAGATACTGGTTATTTTATCAGCAAATTCCTGAATAGGAACTTTTGTACCCTGAGCTTCCTCAACCATTTTAATTACCTGAGACAGGAACGTATCTTTACCTACCTTTGTAGCCTTAACTTTAATTAGGCCATTCTGATTGACTGTTGCTCCAATTACTTCATCACCAACAGTTCTTTCAACCGGCATCGACTCTCCAGTTGCCATTGATTCGTCCACTGTTGATTTTCCTTCAACTATCTCACCATCTGTCGGAATTTTCTCCCCAGGTTTTATCAACATTATATCTCCGGGCTGAACCTCGTCAACTGGGACTTCTTTTTCTTCCCCATCAACTATAACAGTTGCAGTTTTAGCCCCTAACTCCAATAGTTTTTTTATCGCCTGTGAAGCTCGACCTTTGGCAGTTTCTTCAATATATCTACCTGTTAAGTGAAAGGCCATAATCATTGCTGCCACACCAGCATAGTTTGCTATTGGCGTAAAGAATACTGCAGGACCTGTGGCAAAGGCAGCCCCCGTTCCGATAGCAATTAATACATCCATATTGGCGCCACCATGGCTAACAGCCCTATATGCAGTCACAAATGTTTTGCGTCCAAAGATAAATAAAGGTGGAAGTGCCAACAACATCATACCTAAATCATATATTGTCTCACTTGGCCAGGCCACTCCTAAAACCATCTCTGGAATCATCCAGATAATTATGGGGATTGTAAATGCCCAGGCTCCCCACATGTTTCTTTTAGCCTTTTTAACTTTCTTTAAATCTTCTGCTTCCTCATCTACATTTTGTTCGTCACCCTCAAATCCTGTGACATCATATCCCGTTTTAGCTACTATTTCCTTAAAATCATTTTTTGATAATACACCTGGATCATATTCAACTGTCCCTTTTTCAGTAGCAATATTTACACTCGCTTCATATACTCCATCTGCTTTATTTAATGCTTTTTCTACTGTTGTTGCACAGCTGGCACAGGTCATACCACCAATTTTAAGTGTTACTTTCCCTCTCTCCTGTTTCACGTCATAACCAGTTCCTTTTACAACCTCAACTAACTTATTCTCGTCGACTTTAGAAGAATCATAATCAACATATGCCTTTTCTGCCGCAAAATTAACCTGTGCCTGGTCGACTCCATCTGTTTTATTTAAAGCTTTCTCTATAGTTTGAGCACAGCTGGAACATGTCATTCCTTCTAATTTCAATGTTGTTTTACTATTCATTTGATTGCACCTCCATATTTTTTATATACCTGTACATGGTATATTGACGTTACTTTAATAACTCATTTCCTCAAATATATTTATTATTTCTTATTATCTGAGTAATAACAGGTTCAAAATTTTTGTTATTTTTAAATTTTGTATCTATCAATCTAATTATTATAAATAAAAATCCTAAAAAT
>QBLP01000518.1 GCA_003070825.1 Halanaerobium sp.
CACCGAGATCTACACGCGTAAGATCGTCGGCAGCGTCAGATGTGTATAAGAGACAGTGTTACTGCTAACATTACTATTTTTGGCATCTCCATTTTCTAAAGCAAATTCAATCAAACCAACTGCTGTAGAAAAGATTGCCCGTGGTATAGTATCACCCTTTTTTATATATACGGGATTATCTATAACATTTGACAGTCCACTGACATAATCAGGTTCTCCAATTCTTACTGGTAATTCAGTTATATCTGAAGCCAATCTTTCCGATCCTTCTAACAAAGAGGCCCCTCCAGTTAATATTAACCCAGCTGGTGTTAAATCTGCAGAACCAGCACTGTCAAGTTCTTTTTTAACAAGATTAAACATTTCATTCATTCTGGGTTCAATTACCTGACACAGCATTTTACGAGAAAGTTTTTTCCTTTCTTTCCCACTTGCTGCTAATACCTCGATCTTTTCAGACTCATCAATTTCATCAGGTAGGACAGAACCATGCATAATTTTAATTTTTTCAGCCTCAGAAACAGGTGTTCTTAAACCTACTGCAATATCATTACTTACATGATTACCTCCAACAGGTAAAACTGAAGTATGAGCTATACTTCCCTCATGAAAAACTATTACATCTGTTGTTCCTCCACCAATATCAACTAAAACAGCTCCTAATTCTTTTTCGTCCTCAGATAAAACTGCCTGACTGGAAGCAAGAGGTTCTAAAACTACCTCATCAACACTTAAACCAGCTCTCAAGACACTTTTAACTAAATTTTGAATTGATGTTGATGCTCCCTTTATGATATGAGTTTCAACTTCAAGTCTAACACCTGACATTCCAAGAGGATCTTGAATTCCTGGACTGCCATCAATAATAAACTCTCTAGGAAGAACATGTAAAATATCCTCCTCAGCTGATACAGGAATAATTCTTGCTGCATCAATGACTCTTTTTATATCACTTTCTTTAATTTCTTTCTCATCTCCAGTAACTGCAACAACTCCATGACTGTTGATAGACTT
>QBLP01000519.1 GCA_003070825.1 Halanaerobium sp.
GCAGCTGATAGATAAATATTTTCCTGAGTATAGCACTGTTTTTAAAAAATGGGATGGAAAAGCTTCAGCTGCAGTTTTAAAAGAACTTTTTTTACCTGAATTGATACTTGAAAAAACTGAAGAAGAAATAGTTGAGATCTTCAGAAAAGGTGCTAATAGAGCTGTAGGCATTAAAAGAGCTAGAAAGCTTAAAAAAGCAGCTTTAAGTTCAATTGGTATTAAAGAAGGTGGAGAATTTGCTCGATTAGAATTAAATAATTTAATTGAGCAGTATGAGCTTTTAACTAAGCAGAAAGAACTGCTTGAAGAAAAAGTAGAAAAACTGCTTGAGAATATGGAAGAAGCTAAGTATATGGAATCGGTAAAAGGTGTAGGCCTAATTACAGTAGCAGGATTCATTGCAGAAGTTGGAGACATAAAAGATTATAATCATCCAAAACAGATACAGAAACTTGCAGGTTTAAACTTAAAAGAACACAGCTCAGGTAAGCATTTGGGTCAAACCAGGATAACTAAAAGGGGAAGACCCAAATTAAGAGCATTGCTGTACAGAGTAATGCTGCCGATACTGGCCAATAATCAGGAGTTTAAACAGCTGCATGAATACTATACTACTCGAAGGGATAATCCTTTGAAACCTAAACAATCAATGATAGCCTTAGCCTGCAAACTGATTAGAATATTTTTTGCACTTGGTCAAAAACATGTTATGTATGATGGTGAAAAACTGATGAACGATATTGAGAGAAATTTAGATTTACAGGAAGCAGCCTAAGTATTAAGTGTATTGTTTTTAATGAGTTAATAAGTGTATTGATTTAAGAAAGCTTGTTTAAAGTTTAGTAGTAGAACTTTGAAAGAGGAAGACTGGATTAGCCGGAATATATTTTTCCATTAGGGCTTAACAGAAGTTAAGACCCGGTATAGGAGCAGAACCGGCCTCCACCCATGGAAAGGTAGAACGAAGGAATGTTGGGACATAGATCCTGGGAGATATGGGAGGTAAGACC
>QBLP01000520.1 GCA_003070825.1 Halanaerobium sp.
GCTACAGTTGCTGGTGGTGCTGGTTCTAATGCTAAGGCTGTACTTAAAACTAGAATGGTTGGTGGAAATCCTCCAGATTCATTCCAGGTTCATGGGGGTGCAGAATTAGTTAATACCTATGTTGAAACAGGATTGATGGAACCAATTACTGGTTTGCTGGAAGAATGGGGAGTAAAAGACAAGTTTAATCAACAGATTTTAGAAATGTCTTCTTATGAAGGCGAATATTATTCTGTTCCTGTTAATGTACACCGTTCAAATATAATGTTTTATAACAAAGCAGTACTTGAAGAAAATAATGTTGAACCTCCAACAGATTTAGCCAGCTTTAAAGAAGCATTAGCTAAATTAGATGAAGCTGGGGTAGTTCCACTTTCATTAGGTGATACTAATAAGTGGCCTGCAACTCAGATTTTTGAATCTTTATTAGTGTCAACTTTAGGTCCTGATGGCTATAATGGTCTTTGGAATGGAAATACAGCTGCTGATGATCCAGCAGTTAGAGAAGCACTTGTCCATTTCAATGATATAATGCAGTATGTCAATGAAGATCACTCTGCTCTTACCTGGCAGGATGCAACTCAAATAATGCATGAAGGTGAGGCTGGATTTAATATTATGGGTGACTGGGCAGAAGGTTATATGAAAACCTTAGGCTGGACACCTGGTGAAGAATTTGGCTGGATGCCTGTACCAGAATCAGAGGGAACCTTTATAGTAATTACAGATACATTTGGTCTACCAAAAGGTGCACCAAATCCTGAAAATGCTAAAAAGTGGTTGAAAACTATTGCTTCTGTAGAAGGACAGGACACATTTAACCCAATTAAAGGTTCAATTCCTGCTCGCTTGGATGCTGATAAGAGTAAATATGATCCTTATTTAACAAGTGCAATGGAAGATTTTGCTGAAGATACTTTATCACCTTCAATTGCCCATGGTTCTGCTGCTCCTGAAGGATTCATCACTGCTTTGAATGATACTATCAATGAATTTATCACAACTGGTG
>QBLP01000521.1 GCA_003070825.1 Halanaerobium sp.
CTCAGGAAGAACAGTGTGAAGATGTCTGTGTAATGGGAATAAAAAATGAACCGGTAGCCATTGGCCGCTTAGAGCGATATGTGGCAGATTATAATATGGGAAAAGGCACCGATCGAACTAAAGCTGAAGAGGTAGAAAAGCTGAAAATACCTGAGTTAGAAGGCAGAAAGGTAGCTGTAATTGGAGCTGGACCAGCAGGTTTAACTGCAGCAGCTGACCTGGCAAAATATGGCCTTGATGTAACTATTTTTGAAGCTTTACATGATACCGGAGGTGTTTTACGTTACGGTATTCCCGAATTTAGGCTGCCTAAAAAGATAGTTGATCAGGAAGTAGAAGCAATTAAAGAACTTGGTGTTGAAATTAAGTTGAATGTAGTGGTTGGCAAATCCATTACAGTTGAGGAACTATTTGATCAGGGTTATGAATCAATGTTTATCGGGGTAGGTGCTGGTTTACCTAGATTTTTAAATATTCCAGGTGAAAATTTAAATGGAGTTTATTCTGCAAACGAATTTTTAACCAGAGTTAATTTGATGAAGGCTTATAAATATCCTGAATATAGAACTCCAGTTGTTGTCGGTGATCGAGTAGCTGTCGTTGGTGCCGGTAATGTAGCAATGGACTCGGCAAGAACTGCAAAACGACTGGGAGCAGAAGATGTATACATAGTTTACAGAAGAGCTGCTGAACAGATGCCGGCTCGAAGTGAAGAAATACATCACGCTCAAGAAGAAGGAATTGAGTTTAAACTGCTGAATAATCCAGTTGCAATTCATGGTAAAGATGGTCGAGTTGATAAGATGGAATGTTTAAAAATGAAGCTTGGAGAAAAAGACGATTCAGGCAGAAGACGTCCAATTCCAATTGAAGGCTCTAACTGGATGCTGGATTTAGATACAGTTGTCATAGCTATTGGTCAGAATCCTAATCCCATGTTAACTTCTAATACTAAAGATATTGAAACAAAAAGTTGGGGTGGAATTAAAGTCGATGAGAACCAGCAGAC
>QBLP01000111.1 GCA_003070825.1 Halanaerobium sp.
AAGCAGTGATGATCAGGAATTTAAGATGCCCTTTTAAATGAATACTAAAAACATAAAGGAGATGAGAGTAATGGTAAATATTCAGAAGTTTAGTCTAAGAATTGTTAAGGAGTCAGGTGGAAGGTATGACATTGATAAGTACGTAAGGAACCCATTTCAGGCAAGAGATCTCTTTGTGGAAGTGGTTGAACTGGACCGGAGAGCAGAAGAAGTTTTTGCTATCGCTACCCTTGATGTTAAGAACAAGGTAACAGGGGTATTTGAGGTTTCCACTGGTACATTGACCTCAAGTCTTGTTACTCCAAGAGAGGTCTTTAAACGGGCAATACTGCAGAATGCAGCGGGTATAGTTTTAGCTCATAATCATCCTTCTGGTGTGGCGGATGCAAGCAGTGATGATGTATCTGTCACTAAGAAACTGCAGAAGGCCGGTAAGATAATGGGGATCAATGTAGTGGACCACATAATCATCGGCAGCAGATATAACTTTATCAGTATGCAGGAAGAGAATCTGATGAAAGACTGAATCAACAAAAGTTAATAATAGTTAATTAACCTGGCCGGCGCCGGGCTTTTTTTATGTCTAAAAAGCAGAGAAAGGAGGTGGTAAAGATGTATGTAAAACAATGTCCTGAGTGTAGGAAGAAGTCCTACAGCTCCAGTAAAAAGGGTGAATGGAACTGTCCTTACTGTGACCATGATCTAAGTGAAGAAGAGGCTCAAAGTCCAAAAGAAGACTAAATTAAAATTGGAGGCCTGGATTAAATCTGGGTCTCCCTAAAAATATGAGGAGGAATAAATAATGAGTGCAAATAGTAAAGTTGTTGATATTAATAAGAACAGAGAAGAATTAATCACTTTCACTGAAGAAGAAATTGAAACTATCAAGAGGACCGTAGCAAGTGAGGCCAATACTGATGAGCTGAAGATGTTTCTGCATGTAGCCAAAAGTTATGGCCTGGATCCCTTCAATAAGGAAATTTTCTTCTGGAAGGTTAAAGGGAAGCCAACCATCATGACTTCTCGTGATGGTTATTTAAAGATAGCTGACAGACATCCTCAGTATGATGGGCTGGTATCAGATGTGGTTCGTAAAAATGACAGCTTCAAAAGAAAATCTGATGGTATAGAGCATGAATACGGAACAGAAAGGGGTGATATTGTTGGTGCTTATGCTCTGGTCTACAGGAAAGACAGGAGTTATCCAGTTTATGTCTTTGCTCCCTTTGAAGAATATAGATCAGACACTAAGGTCTGGTATAAGTATCCCTCAGCTATGATTTTAAAGGTTGCTGAGAGCATGGCCTTAAAGCGTTCTTTTTCTGTGTCAGGGCTGGTATCTAGAGAAGAAATGGATGTGCAGCAGTTAGAGGAAGACAAAGAATCTCCAACTAAGAAGTTTAAAAAGCAGAAGGAGAAGAAAGACTACATTGATGTAAAGGAAAGTTCTGCAGCTGAATTATTATCTCAGCGAGAAAAGGAAATCAAAAGCATTGTTGGTAAGTCGCCCAAACTGAAAAATGACTTACTCAATTATCTTGAGCATGCTAAAAAGGAAAATGGGATTGCTGAAAATGAGAAAATGTCGATCAATAAGTTGGATGATAAGCAGTTTGATCAGCTAAAGAGTATTCTGCAGACATTTAAGAGATTGGCCTAGAAACTAAAAAGAAAGGGTGAACTAAATGGATAAATTTAAGTTTGATGTTAACTGGATGGAAAGACATGGAGGCAGCTTAGTGGTAGAAGCTGACAGCAGAGAAGAAGCATTGGCCTTACTAAAAGCTGATGAAAACAGGCTTTTGGAACTGATGATAGATAAATATGCCAGTGAAACCTTTGATTATCTTGGAGAGATTACAGTTGTTGAAACTGAAGTTGAGAAAGATGAGGATGTTACTGATCTTGTTATTGAAAACGGAACTATAGTCAATGATTAATCATCTAAAAAGCTCGGGGTTATTTCTAAATCAGCTCTGAGCTTATTTTTTTATCTCTAAAAAAAGAAAGGAGAGAAATGAATGAGAACATTTACGATTTCAATACTGTTTATTTCACTATTATTGGTGGGGTTTTGGAATGTCAGCAGACCGGTTGTGGATAACTGTATTGAAGAGTTTGAGTGGAACAGGACCTACCAGGTGAGAAGGGGTGACACACTCTGGGAGCTGGCAGAAGAAATAAATTCAGCTAAAGAGGACCCTAGAATTATAATAGCAGCTATCAAAAAGGTGAATGATATAGGAAGTTCACTCAAGATTAATCAGAAACTAATAATACCGGGTAATTAGCCCTCATGCAGCTGAAATCTGTCTGGTGGCTTTTTCTATTTTAAGAAGCTAAAAAAAGAAAGGGGAATAAAAATGTCTAAAAAGAAAACAGCTCAACTATTGGAAAGCTTAAATGAAAGAATCGATAAGGTGCAGAGTTCCAGTGAATTTAAGAAGGTGCTCAGATTCTTTTCTAAATTCCACAACTATTCCTATCAAAACAGTATGCTGATTTTAATGCAGAAGCCTGAAGCCAGTTTTGTAGCCGGATACAGGCAGTGGCAGAAAAAATTTAATCGCCATGTCAAAAAGGGTGAGAAGGGAATAGCCATCTTAGCTCCCTTTACCTATAAAAAAGAGATTAAGAAGTCTAATCTTAATTCTGATACTGATGATCAAGAAACGGAAGAAGTAAAGAGGACCTATTTTAATACAGTTTATGTCTTTGATATTTCTCAGACTGAAGGTGAGCCTGTACCTCAGCTTGATATGGAGCTTGAAAATACCAATCAAGAACTGATAAACCTGCTTTTAGATTATGCTACAAGTCAGGAGATTGAGGTAGGTTTCAAATCGCTTTCAGGCGGTACAGACGGTTATTCTAGAGGGGGTGAGATTGTAATTGATGAGAATGCCAATGAAACAGAGCAGGCCTCTATACTGGTGCATGAGTTAGCTCACGAGCATCTACATTTTAAT
Organism: Halanaerobium sp.; assembly: GCA_003070825.1. Classification (GTDB taxonomy): domain Bacteria; phylum Bacillota; class Halanaerobiia; order Halanaerobiales; family Halanaerobiaceae; genus Halanaerobium. The sequence goes on from QBLP01000111.1 coordinate 2,970, forward strand.
AGTGAAAGCAATTCCTTAAGCCTGAGTAAAGAAATTATTGAAATGGAAGCTGAGGCAGTTGCTTTTGTTGTGATGGATTACTTTAATATAGAGAGCAAATCAGATAAATACCTGGCCTTATATAAGGAAAGCTATGATCTGATGGAGAGTTTTAAGAGGATTAATGATGTCAGCAGCAGGATTTTAAATTATCTACTGGCTGCTGAAGAGAATGAAGAGTCTAAAGAAGAGATTAATAATAAATAAATTAATGAAAGGGGTAATAATTATGTTGAATGCTGAAAGGAAAGAAATTAAAAATGAAGATAAGGGTTTTGTAGTTGATGATGATAACAAAGCTACCTGGTGCCTAAGGAAAATAAAACACTTTAAAAGTAAGCAGGAGAAGAATAAGGAGCTGGCTGAAGAACAGATCAGAGAGATTGAAAAGGAAATAAAGGAAGTTGAAGAATGGCTGGAAGCTGAAAATTCAAAGCTCGAGAACAGTATTGAGTTTATGAAAAGCAAGCTTCATTTATATGCTCAGCAGCTAAGAGAGAAAAATCCTGATCTTAAAACCCATAAACTACCTTTCGGCCAGCTGCAGTTTAGGTCCCAGAGGCCAAAGTGGAAGTATGATAATGATAGGCTCTTAGATTTTGCTGAGAAAAAGTATCAGGAGCTGATTAAGGTTAAAAAGAGTGTTGATAAGAGAGAGCTTAAATCTAAGGCAAAAATTGTTGGTGGTCGAGTAATCATTGAAAAGACCGGTGAGCTTGTTGAAGGTGTAGAGGTTGTAGAAAGAGGAGAAAAGTTTAAAGTTAAGACTAATGATTGATCTTAGAAAACAGGAAACTAATAATTAGCCTGGCCTTAACCGGCTGGGCTTTTTCCTAATAAAAAAAGAAGATTCAATTTGAATAGCTTAAAATTAAATTCTTTTAGCTGCTCAGGGTGTTTGTTTTCTATATTAAATCTAAAAATTTGTAGTATTTTAAGTCAGCAGATATAATTAAATGGAGAATAAGTTGAATGAAATTTGTTGTTATACATTAAAAGTAAATTATATTGGAATAATTTTAGAAAGGAGATTTTAAAATGATCAGAATTGATAGAGTGCCGATAGATAAGATAAAGAAGAATCCAGCTCTTTATCCAGAGGGATTTGATAGGGGAGGCTGGGAAAGATTAGCCAGGTCCATTTCTCAGGTCAGTATTTTAGAAATGGTTATCCTGTTAGAAATGGTTGATGGATATCTTCAGTTAAGCGGAGAAAAAAGAATTAAGGCGAACAGGAAAACAGGAAAAACTGTAATACCGGCTATCGTTGTGGATGATGCTGAATTGACACCAGATAAAATAGAGATTATTAAAAACCTACAGCCTGATGATATAGATCCGCTGGAACGAGCAATAATTTTAAACAGCTACATTGAAGAGGAAGGTTTAACTAAGAGAGATGCCAGCAAAAAGCTGGGAATTGCAAGAACAACAATTACACTCTGGTTAATTATTTTGGAATATGAGGATAAGTATCAGCAGGCCATTATAGATAACTTTAATAATAAAAACGGAGCTAAATTAACATTATCTCACCTGGATCTAGCTAAAAGCTTAGATTCAACTGTTGATCATAAGACAGCTACTAAATTTTTGGATGCAATTATGAAATATAATTTAACAAGAAAAGAAAGCATTGATATGAAGAAATTGATTCAGAAATATCCTAAGCTGAATATAGAAGAAGTTTCTGAAATGATAATCAATAGAAAGCTCTTAGAAGATGATCTGGCTAAAAGTGGAGATCTGGGAGAAGAGTTTAAGGAAATAATGGAGAGTTTTGACACTATTAATGAAAAAATCGAAGTTATTAGAGAAGCTCAGACTAGGGTTAATGAAGAGAAGGGACAGAAATTATTGAAAGAGATATTATTTACTGAACAAAAGCTGCAGCAGATTTCAGTTGAAACATTTGGAAAGACTTTAAAAGAGACTAAAGAAGAGTTGTTATAACTGAATATTCTTAGATTAATGACTAGTTTTGTCGAAAGCTAAAAAACATTTGCGATTACAGTAATGATGTATTATAATCAAAGTTGTTAACTAATTGAACATAGAAGTTTTTGCTTAAGTTTATAGACAGAGGATAAGTTTTGGGGAAATAGCATAATTACATATTATTCCAATGACAACCGATGTCTTGAATGTTTTAATAAAGGGGTTTCAAATGAATGTAGTTGAACCAATCAGAGATATTGAAAAGATAGAAGAAATTAAAGATGTTTTATTAGAGAAAAGTCAAAGGAACTACATGATATTTCTAGTAGGTATTAATACCGGTTTGAGAATTGGAGATCTTTTAAAACTTAAAGTAGAAGATGTAAGAAATAGGAAACATATTTATATTAAAAAGCAAAAAACATCAAAGGTTAAACGGTTTTTAATAAATATAGCCCTCCGCAAAGAACTTGATAAATATATGAAAGATATGACTAAAGATGAACACTTATTTCAGAGCAGAATTGGTACTAACAAGCCTTTATCAAGGTTTCAAGCTTATCGGATAATGAGTTCAGTTGGTAAATATGTTGGTTTAGAGAGGATAGCTTGTAATTCAACAAGGAAAACTTTTGGTTATCATCATTATAAGAAATATAAAGATATCGCCCTGTTGCAGAAACTTTATAATCATTCCAAACCACCTATAACCTTAGATTATATTGGTATCACCCAAGATATGATTGATGATTCTATAGAAAAATTTTCTTTATAAATTGTTTATTTTAGCACAAAAATAGAAGGAGCAAGTTTATGGATGAAAAAATTACAGATGTTCTAACAATACTTGATAGAGAAGATAGCCCATCTCAAAGAGAAATAGCTAAACAGACAGGCTTTTCAGTTGGTTTAGTCAATACTCTGATTAAAAAATGTGCTAAAAAAGGATTAGTAAAGATTGAGAGATTGAATTCTAGGAATATAAAGTATATATTGACTCCTGAAGGAATTAAAGAAAAGACGCAAAAGACTATTGATTACATAAAGAAATCATATCAAGCGATTCAACAGTTACAGAATAGAGTAAAGGAATTAGCTTTAAAACATGATGCTGAAGGTAAGCAAATATATATTTATAAAGAAAATGATGAAATTTTTGACTTAGTGATTGATACTTTGAATGGATTAGATATTAGATACAAAATAATAGATAATAAAAATAAATTAAGAAATATTGATTCGTTAGATGGAAATAAAATAATTTATCATTGGACAAATGGATTTAGGGTTAAAG
>QBLP01000522.1 GCA_003070825.1 Halanaerobium sp.
TCAATAACATAGATATCATTTTCTGCTGCGATTTCCCTAATCTGATCCATTTCACAGCTGACCCCGGCATAGTGAACCGGAATAACAGCCTTTGTTTTAAAAGAGCTTAAGTTTAGAGGAATAGAGGCTGCTTTTCATTTTCAGCCCTTACATGCCTCGCCAATGGGGAAAAAGCTTGGTTATCAAGCAGAAGATCTGCAGCTGACAAATCAGATTGCTTCCAGTCTGCTCCGCCTGCCAATTTATCCAGAACTTTCCCGGCGGGAATTAGATTATATAATTCAGGCTCTGGAAGAAATTTTTTGCAGTTTAAACAGGCAGGTGAAAGAAGTTAATGACTGATTTAATTTCTATTGTAGTACCTGTTTATAATGGTGAGGACTCCCTGGAAGAACTTTACCAGACAGTGAAGAAAGTAGCTGTAACAAACAATTTTGAATTTGAATTAATTATGGTAGATGACTGCAGCTCAGATCAAAGTTATCAAAAAATTGTAGAATTAAGTCATCAGGACAGCAGAGTTAAGGGGATTCGCCTGAAAAAAAATTTTGGTCAGCAGAATGCTATTTTTTGTGCTTTTAATTATGCTGCTGGAGATTATATAATCACTATGGATGATGATCTGCAGCATCAGCCTTCTGATATAGTTTTGCTGCTGCAGAAAATCAGAGAGGGCTATGATGTAGTATATGCCATTCCAGAGGTGAGAGCACACAGTTTCTATAGAAGAATAGGCTCCAGGCTGACTAACTACCTCTTTAATCTAATTACTCCCAAAAAAGAAGGGCTTAGAGTCAGCAGTTTTAGAATAATGACCAGAGAAATGCTTGCTAAAATTACAGCTTCAAAAAAGTCTTTTATCTATCTTTCGGCTATCATTTTAAAAGAAGAGCCAGCGATTGCAAATATCTACACAAAACAGCAGCAGCGCAAATATGGTCAGTCCAATTATAGTTTTTTTAGGTTATTAAAATTATTTTTAAAGCTTTTTATCTATTACGGAGAA
>QBLP01000523.1 GCA_003070825.1 Halanaerobium sp.
ATATTAAACAATCACCTTAGTAATTACAATATTCATGTGCTTTAAAAGATCCAGTTCCTTATCCAGCTCATTACCTTCATCATCTTCGATTAATCTGAGAACCGGTCTGGTCGGAAACCCTACATTCTGAGTTCTGACTACCGCCCGATGCCCACTGCTTAAAATCACTTCCGAACCATTGGGATAAAAAGAAACCTGAGGCAAAAACTTTTTAACCAGTTGATAATCAAAGAGCTGTTCTGTATGGTTCATAATATACTCAGCTGCTTTATAGGTCGGCCATCTATCTCTGTAAACTCGATCACTGGTTAAGGCATCAAAAACATCAGCAATAGCAGCTACCCGGGCAAATTCGTGGATCTCATCACCTTTAAGCCCTCTAGGGTAGCCGGAACCGTCAACCCGCTCGTGATGTGAGTAAACAACTATTCTTGACAGGGGACTAATTGACTCAATCTGCTGCAGGTAGTTAAATCCTAACTCCGGATGATTTTTTATTATTTCAAACTCATGATCTGTTAATTTAGCCGGCTTGTTTAAAATCTCCTCAGGAATAAGGGTCTTACCAATATCATGCAGCATCCCTCCCATTCCAAGTTTAAAAAGCTCACTTTTACTGTAACCGAGCATTTTACCGAGGGCTATACAGACCACACTAACATTTACTGAATGCTCATAAGTATAATCACTGGTGCTTTTTAGACTTACTAGATTTAATAAAACATCCTCATTTAGAACCAGCTCATCAGTAATATCTTCAACAACATTCTTTAGGTCATTAGTATTTAAATCTATAAAACCATTTTTGATCCTGTCAAAGGTATTGGTAACTATTTTCTTTCCGGTGCGCCTGGTGCTGTCTTTAATTGCATCATTGATTTCAATATCATATGAATACCTATCTTCAATATAAAGATGTTTTATCCCCAGCTCTAGCAGCTTACTTTTATATTTATATAAATTATTAACACTTTTATTTAGTAGTATATTTCCATTTTCATAAAGTTTTCAGTCCTTCAGCCAGAGCATGATGATAATCTTTTTCGTTTTTTGCCAGAGAAGTTAAAAAAGCTGCTGTTAAGGCATCACCTGCGCCCAGAGTATCAACTGCTTCAACAGGCAGGGACTTTTCTCTAATTATTTCTTCTCCAAGCTGCATCAGAACACCGTCTTCACCCAGGGTTAAAATAACAGCCTCAAGCTCAAACTGAGAAAGCCAGTCTAAAAAGGCTTCCGGGTCCTCCTGACTCTTACTTTCTGAGAAAAAAGCAATATCTACTCTGGGGATGATATCCCCAATATATTCCCTGTTTCTGAGGTAAGAAAAATCAAATGACAGTTTAGTCTTATAGTGCAGCTTTGGTAGGTAATTTTCAAAATAGGAATAAATATTACTGTGGACAATTTTAGAATTTTTGATAATCTCCAGCACATTTT
>QBLP01000524.1 GCA_003070825.1 Halanaerobium sp.
CGGGTAGAGTCTGTCCGGCTCCTTGCGAAGGTTCATGTACAGTGGAGCTGAATGACCCGGCAGTAACCATTAAGGCAAATGAGTATCAGATTATTGAAAAGGCTTTTGCCGAAGGCTGGATCAAGCCTGAGCCACCAGAAAAAAGAACAGGAAAATCAGCAGCAGTAGTTGGTTCTGGACCTGCTGGTCTGGCTGCTGCTGATCAGCTAAACAAATTGGGACACAAGGTAACAGTTTATGAGCGTCAGGATAGAATAGGTGGCCTTTTAGTTTACGGTATTCCTAATATGAAGCTTGATAAAGAACTGGTTCTCAAACGTCGGCTTGATATTATGGAGGCTGAAGGAGTAGAATTTATCACAGAGATTGAAATTGGTAAAGATCTTAGTCTGGAAGCGCTTGAAAATAATTTTGATGCTGTAGTACTGACAGGTGGAGCAACTAAGCCTCGAGATCTTGAAGTCCCAGGAAGAGAGGCAGCTGGAGTATATTTTGCTGTAGACTATCTAAAAGCAAATACAAAGCATATTTTGGGTGACCAGAATGAAGATTATATTTCTGCTGAGGATAAAGATGTGATTGTAATTGGTGGTGGAGATACGGGAACTGACTGTGCCGCAACTGCTATTAGACAGGGTGCAAAAAGTGTAAATCAGTTTGAAATAATGCCTAAATCACCATCTGAGCGTCAGGCAGATAACCCCTGGCCTGAATGGCCCAAAACTCTTAAGGTCGATTATGGCCAGGAAGAAGCGATTGAAGTTTTTGGTTCTGATCCGCGAGAGTTTCTAATTATGACAGAAAAAATTATGACAGAAAAAATTGACGGAGAAAAGGTTGTCAGTGGAGTTAAAACTGTTAAAATTAACTGGGAAAGAAATGATGAAAATCGTTTTGTGCCAATAGAAAAACCAGGAACAGAAAAAATCTGGTCTGCTGATCTAATTTTAATAGCAATGGGATTTTTAGGGCCAGAAAAGACTCTGATTGAAAAAGCAGGTAT
>QBLP01000525.1 GCA_003070825.1 Halanaerobium sp.
AGATGTGTATAAGAGACAGTGCCCCCACCTGTAATAAATATTTTTTCAACTTCTTCATCTCGGTGCTTCATATTAAAGAAATCTAAAGAACGAGTTATCTCAGCAGAAAGTCTTGTCGCAATATTACTTAACTCAAGATTGTTTTCACTTTCAACTTCCATTCCGATGGGCATCGAATCTAAGAATTCTTCAGAAACTTCTTCCTCGTTTTGTTCTGAGTTTAAATCTATTTCTTTTTTCTCATCTTCTGCTGTTTGAAAATCTAGATCTCTAACTTCCATAATCGAATTGGTAAAGTTTGTACCTCCAGTATCAATTGTTCTTGATAACATAATGTTATAGCTGTTAGCGATGGTAATCTGAGTTGCAGAAGCGCCAATATCAATAACAGCGATATTGCTGTCAATCTCCACCTGGTAATCAAGTAATGAAACCAGTGCCATCGGCTGTACATTTATCACCTTTGGTTTTAAATTCAACTTTTTAAAAGGGTGTAAATAGTTATCCACTACATTTTTTTTGACCGCTGCTACTATATATTTAATTGTTTCTTGATCTTCTTCCACTTTTAGATAATCCAGAGCAGCTTCTTCGACCGGATAAGGCAACTGTTCATCTGCCTCCCACTTTAGAGATTCCCTGATTTCCTTATCATCTAAAGCTGGCATTTCGATATTTCTGATCAGCAGATTATCATTGGGAACAGTTGTAATAATATTTTTAGGCTTATCTTTTAAAGATCTTAACAAAGTCTGCAGTTCTGCGGCCACCACTGAATCATCAACTATTAGACCATCCACAATTGTTTCCAGCGGCAGTTTTTGAATACCTATATCGATTAAGGTTAATTTATCTTTTTTAGCCTTGAATTGAACGGCTTTAATTGAATTAGTCCCAATATCAATACAGGTATATTCTTTAGCTAGAAAAAACATATTACCACCCCACTTCTTATA
>QBLP01000112.1 GCA_003070825.1 Halanaerobium sp.
CCAGGGGATATCCCCTGGCTTTACTAATTTAAATTAAGTTTCAAATTATGCTAAAATAGATCTAACAAACCAGATGTTCTGACTGTAGCCAGCTACATGATCTTCAAAGGCTCCAACAACTTCGAAGTCATCAACTTGATCAGCATCATTTCTGATTTCTGTAGCTAATTTTTTCATTTCTTTTAAATCAGCTAAAACCTCATTTAATACTTCATCTACCCCATATTTTTTAGAATCTAATTCTTCAACTGTTGCAGCTTCCTGGTATTCACTTAGCTTTACCAGCGGAAATTCACCTTTCATTTTCATAATCTCTGCAACCTCATCATATTTTTCAAAGAAATCATCGTAAAGTTCTTCTGTAAAGTTATGAACCTGCATAAACTGTTTACCCTCAACGTTCCAGTGCAAATTGTGTAATTTTGTGTTTAAAACTGCCAGGTTTGCTAAATAAGTGTTCATTTTTTTGTAATCTTTCATTATAAATTCCTCCTGTTAAATTATTAGTAATAGTAATCATTACTATTAAGTGCTATAAATATAATATATGATTTGCTTTAAATAGTCAAGGGAGAACTTCATTTTTAGATTAATTGTATTTTAGTTTACAAAAAATATTAATTTTTTCTTTAAAAAGATTTATACTCGGGCTTGCTGTTTCATCTGAAAAAACTGTATAATGATATTAGATGCTTTTATTAGAGGAGGAAAAGTCATTGCTTAAATCAAGCCGCTTAAATACAATTACATATTATCTAAGCCACCTCTTATTTTTACTGGTGCCGATGTTGATTATTCCTTTAATCATCTCTCTATTATATAATGAAGGAAATCAATTATACCGGGCATATTACTTTGCAATTTTATTTACGCTGCTTGCTGCCTTTCTGCTAAGAGCCCTGACTCAGAAAAATAAGATTGAAATTAATCTGACTACTGCAATGCTGCTCTGTGCTTTTAGCTGGATTGTTGTCTCTCTATTTGGTTCCCTGCCTTTTATAATTGGAATTGAAAAAACATTTATCGATGCCCTATTTGAGTCAACTGCCGGTTTTACTTCTGCTGGGCTTACAGTTTTTAGTGGTCTCAATCTGCTGCCGAAGTCTATTATTTTCTGGCGCAGTTTGATGCAGTTCCTTGGTGGACTTGGAATTTTAACTTTTTTCCTGCTGATTGCCAGTCGGGCAGGAGGTGAGACCTGGCAGTTTTTTAGCGCTGAAGGACACAAATTTAATGTTTCCAGACCAGTGCCTAATATATTTAGAACAGTTAAAATTCTCTGGGGCATTTATATTTTATTTATTCTGGCACAGACAGTTATCTTAAAACTGCTCGGACTGAGCTTCTTTGATGCTTTAACCCACAGTTTCACTACTATTTCTACTGGTGGTTTTTCGCACTATGATCAGAGCATTGGTTATTTTGCTGCCAGTGGTTTTGAAAACTATATTTTAATCGAATATGTAATAATCTTTTTTATGTTTTTAGGTGGAGTCAATTTTCTGCTCCATTATCGCCTTTTTACTGGAGATTATAAAGGAGTAATCAATAACGGTGAATTTAGAACTTATTCTAAAATAATAATTTATTCTGCAGTCATAATTTCAGCTGCAGTAATTATTTTAAAGACAGCTGACAGCTCTGCTGAAGAAATTTTTAGGAAAAGTCTTTTTCAGATTACAGCTTTATTAACAACAACCGGTTTCAGTACTGAAAATATAAATTCCAGCTTTTTTCCTGCTGCAGCTAAAATGTTTTTTCTGCTTTTAATGCTGATTGGAGGTAGTGTTGGTTCGACCTCTGGTGGAATTAAAGTAATGAGGGTTAAAATTTTAGGAAGACTCTTTAAGAGAGATATCAAAAAGATTTATTACCCAACTCATGCAGTGCTGCCGGTAACAATAGATAAGCAGATTCTGGACAAAGATGAGATCTTTAAATTGACTGGCTTATTTTCATTCTGGCTCTTTTTAATTGCAGCCGGTGGAATTATAACCGCCTTATTTTCTGATTTAAGCAGCTGGGAAGCTTATTCAACTATGTTTTCAGCAGTTGGCAATATTGGCCCTTCCTTTATTTCTGTAGACAAGCTGGCAGCCTTATCTCCAATTGTTAAGATAGTACATATAGTGGGAATGATTGCCGGCAGGTTAGAAATAATACCTCTAATTATTCTTCTAAATCCTAAAGCCTGGAAATCTTAAAAAATTGCACTAAATGCAGGTTGTTTTTTCAGAGGCCGCTATGATGTTAACCACTGGTATGAATAATTTGATAAAAAGAAAGCCATAAATTTTCTGTTTTTGCAGAAGATTTATGGCTTTAACTATTTTGGGCTAAAATAATTTACTGTTTTATTTGACCTGGCGCAGTCTTTTTATTCTTTCTGCTGTAGGTGGATGGGAACTGAATAATTTAGCCATTCCTTCTCGAGAGAGAGGATTTAAAATAAACATATGGGCTGCAGCTTCATTAACCTGCATTGGCTGGCCTCCCTGACTGTAGCGTTCCATTTTTTCTAAAGCACTGGCCAGACCTTCTGGATTCCCAGAAATTTTCCCACCTGTTTCATCAGCAATATACTCTCTTGATCTGGATATCGCCATTTTAATTAAAATAGCTGCCAGCGGAGCAAAGATAATAGCAACCAGCTGCAGTAAAGCTCCAGCGCCATTATTATTGCGGCGGCCGCCAAAAATCATTCTGAACCTTCCCATTCTGGCTCTATTTTTAACATGGGCCAGCTCATGAGCGATTACTCCTTCTAATTCATCTTCATTTAACAGGTTAATTAAGCCCTGAGTTACTGCAACTGCAGCATGTTCGGGATTTCTACCGGTTGCAAAGGCATTGGGCTGATTTGATGGTGTTAAATAAATATCAGGCATCGGCAGTTCAGCATTTTGACTGAGCCTGCGGACAATTCTGTAGATTTCAGGTGCTTCAGCCTCACTTAAGGGTTGGGATTTAGTCATTTTAATTGCAAGTTTATCACTGTTCCAGTAGCTGATCAAGTTAATTGCCAGGGCAAAGATAAAAGCCATCACAATTCCATCCTCACCAGCAATCATTCCTCCAAAAAACATAAAAACAATTATTAAAGAAAACATTAATAAAAATGTTTTTGTGCGGTACATAAGATCTCCTCCTTAGAGTAAAATATATCTATTTCTAATCTAATTCTACAGCAATATTACAGCTTATACAAATTAAAATTTGATGAGAAATTAGTCCTTCAAAATAGAGGAATTTCTATCTCTTTGTTTAAATATGGATATAGTGATCAAATAAATAAAAAAGGTGGTTATTATGAAAACAGAAAAAGAAAAGATGTTAGCAGGAGAGATGTACAATCCTCAGGATAAAGAACTTGCAGCAGATAGATTAAGGGCAAAAAAATTATGCTATAAGTATAATAATCTGGCTCCTCAGGAAGGTGAAAAGAAAAATCTTGTTTTAAAAGAACTGCTGCAGACAGATAAGGGACCATACATAGAGCCTAATTTTTACTGTGATTATGGTTATAATATCGAAGTTGGAGAAATGTTTTATGCGAATCACAACTGTGTTTTACTGGATGTAAATACAATTACCATTGGAGATAATGTGATGCTGGGGCCGGCAGTCCAGATCTATACTGCTACTCATCCTCTGGAAGAAAAGGCCCGCAACTCAGGCCGGGAACTTGGTTTTCCTGTTGAGATTGGAGATAATGTCTGGATTGGTGGGGGAGCAGTTATCCAGCCGGGAGTTAAAATTGGTGATAGTGCTGTAATCGGAGCTGGAGCAGTGGTAACTAAAGATGTAGCTGCAGGTCATTTTGTTGGTGGTAATCCAGCCCGGGTAATTAAAGAAATTGATAACAGCTAAATTTTAAACTTAATCTTTGAGCTGCTTAAATAAATTTATGGCTGAGGAGGCTAAATTTTGGATACTACAACAATAACAATTATATTTATTGTTCTTTCAGCACTGCTGGCAGTTGTCTTAAGAAAAATTAAAAAAGATAAATGCCTTAAAGATTTTAGAGATGATATCGTCACTTTAGAACTATTAAATGGTCAGCAGTATAAAGGAGAATTAAATTTAAAAAGTTCAGGCTTAAAGTTTAACTATCCAGAGATAATAAAGGATGAAAAAAATCTAAAATTTTTAAGCTTTCTACTTTATAAAAATGAATACCCAGATATTCAGGCAGTTGTCCGCTACCACAAAGACCTAACTGAGGAAGGGAAAAAGTTGAGAGAAGAAGATTTTAAAAAAACTTTTCATCCTTCCCGCTGGCTCCGTCTCAGGCGTTCTATTTTAAATTTTCTAAAAATCATTAAAGATGCTGTTATTGAGATAATAAATTTATTGACCAGTCATTTTTCCAAAACAACTCCTGTTGGAGCAGCTATCAGCAGTAATGACCGCGAAGTTAATAAGATGAAAAATGAGCTCTATGGTCTGGTTGAAACATCCTATGAGCCACTGCTTGAGGATTATATAGGAGAAAGAGTAATTTTAGAGCTTAAAAAAGGCAGTGAATGGGTTAAATATAATGGAGTTTTAAAGGATTATACAGCAGAGTTTATTGAGCTGATTGATGTAGATTATGCCCCGGAGACAAGCGGCAGAATTGATGCAGATTTAATAGTTTTAAGAAAATATGGTATAGTTCGCAATTTAAGTGAGTAGAGATGATCAAACTAAAATTAAAAGGAGTGGTTTTAATGCCATTTATTAAAGTTCAGACCAATCAAAAAGTAAAAAAAGAGGAAGAATTATTAAAAAAATTATCAGCTGAGATGGCAGAGCAGCTTGGAAAGCCAGAATCGTATATTATGACAGCTCTGGAGGCCAATCTAAAGATGACATTTGGCGGTAGTACTGAAAAAACTGCTTTCATTGAAGTTAAAAGTATTGGTCTCAAGCAGTCAATGACGGAAGAACTATCTCAATTTATCTGTGAATTTATTGAACAGGAGCTGGAAATAGAGCAGGATAGAATTTATATTGAGTTTGCTGATGCTCCAGGTGCAATGTGGGGCTGGGATGGAGGCACCTTTTAGATAGGGGGAGGTATTTATGGCAGCACTGATTACAGGTTACTATATAGAAAAAGATTATATTAAAAAATTTGAAAATTTATCCGAGGAAATTTCTAACAAAAATGAAGATTCCTTTAGCTGGTATCACCTTAATGTGCTGGAGACAGAAGCCAAAGATTGGTTAAAAGAAAAAAGCGGTTTATCTGATATTGTAATTAAAGAGCTGATTTCCGAAGAAACCAGACCTCGAGTTTTAAGAGATGAAGACGGAATTCTGCTCAACCTGCGGGGCTTAAATTTAAATCCTGACTCAGATGAAGAAGATATGGTTTCTCTGCATCTGTGGATCGAGCCCGGCAGAATAATTACCACCCGCAGTGAGCGGGTATTTACCATTGATGATATTGATAAGAGTTATCAGAGTGGAGACGGCCCCCGGAATACTGCCGATTTTTTAATCAGAGTGCTTGATGGGATAATTGACCGGATTAGTGATTATATCTATGATATTGAAGAGCAGATTGATAAAATGGAAGAAGAAGTTTTAACAGCTGAAAGATCTAAACTTCGCTCAATGATTTCAGAAAAGAGAAGAGAAGCTGTTATTATCAGGCGCTATATAGTACCTCAGAGAGAATCAATGGCCCGGTTATATAAAGAAAAAATTGCCTGGCTGGATGAAGATGATAAAGAATATATTTATGAATTTTCTAACCGCTCAATTCGCCAGATTGAAGAGCTGGATACAATTCGTGATCGGGCAGCTTTGGTTCAGGAAGAATTAAATAATAAGATAAATGATCAGATGAATAGAACAATGTATATTCTTTCTATAGTTGGTAGTATCTTTTTACCCTTGGGTTTTTTAACCGGCTTATTTGGAATTAATATTGGTGGGATGCCCGGGACTGAAAGCAGTGCAGCTTTTGGGATTTTTTCAGTTTTAATGCTGGTGATTATTGGAATTGAATACTGGCTCTTTAAACGGAATGACTGGATTTAATCCACCTTAGATGTTAAAATTTTATAATAGTAAATAATAAAATAAGGTTGGTGTATAGTAGAATGAGAGATTTAAGTCTTTTAACAGATTTTTATCAGCTGACTATGGCCCAGGGATACTGTGAAAAAGGAAAAACAGAAAAGGCAGTATTTGATCTTTTTTACAGAGATAATCCCAGTGGTAATGGTTATGCTATTTTTGCTGGTTTAGAACAGATCATTGAATTTGTAGAGAATTTAGAGTTTAAAGAGGATGATATTGAATATTTAAGGAGTCAGGGATTTAAAGAGAGATTTTTAGATTATCTAAAAGATTTTCAATTTACAGGTGATATTTATTCAGTACCGGAAGGCAGTGTTGTTTTTCCGAAAGAACCACTGCTTAAAGTAGAGGCACCTATACTGCAGGCCCAGTTATTAGAAACCCCACTTTTAAATTTTATTAACCATCAGGCATTAATTGCTACTAAAGCAGCCAGAATTAATGAGGCAGCTCAGGGGAAGAATGTGCTGGAATTTGGCCTGAGGCGGGCCCACGGACCGGATGCAGGCATTTATGGAGCAAGAGCTGCTGTAATTGGTGGCTGTTCAGGGACTTCCAATGTCTTAACCGGTAAGAAATTTGGAGTTAAGGTTAGTGGCACCCATGCTCACAGCTGGGTCATGAGTTTTGAAAGCGAACTGGAAGCTTTTCGGACCTATGCTGAAAATTTTCCCAATAGTGCTATTCTCCTGGTTGATACCTATGATACTTTAAAATCTGGAGTTCCTAATGCAATTAAAGTTTTTAAAGAGATGAAGGAAAAAGGAATTGATTCAGATCTATTTGGAATTAGACTGGATAGTGGAGACTTAGCCTACCTTTCTAAAGCGGCCAGAAAAATGCTTGATCAGGCAGGTCTGGAAGATGCAGTGATAGTCGCATCCAATAATCTTGATGAAGATATTATAACTTCACTTAACCTGCAGGGTGCTCAGATTGATCTCTATGGGGTGGGGACAAAACTAATTACTTCCTATGACTGTCCTGCTTTTGGCGCAGTTTATAAGATGAGCGAGTATAATGAGCAGCCCAAAATTAAGCTTTCTGATAATATTGAAAAGATGACCGATCCAGGAAATAAAAAATTGATTAGAATTTATGATAAAAAGCAGAGTGAAATCAGAGCAGATTTGATTGCCCTTGAGGAAGAGAAAATTAGTGCAGATAAAGATTTAGTTTTATTTGATGCCAGAGATACCTGGAAAACTACTACCCTTAAAAAGGGTAATTATGAACTTAGAGAAATGATGGAACCAATTTTTAAAAATGGTAAATTAGTTTATGATTCTCCATCAGTGGCTGAAATTAAAGAGTATGCAGAAAAGGAAAAAGAAAGTCTGGGAGCAGAATATAAAAGATTGACCAATCCCCACATAATGAAGGTAGATCTCTCAGATGAACTATATGAATTAAAGCAAAAACTTATTCAGGAAAATAAAATAGAAAAATAAAATTTTAGAGTTGAACCTGATACTAAAAAGGGGGAACTATAATTATGGTTAACAAAAAAGAAAGAGCTAAAGGTGCTTTGATGGGTGCTTTTATTGGAGAAGCTCTTGGTGTTGGACCCCACTGGTATTATGATCTGGAAGATATGCGAGAAGAATATGGTGACTGGATTGATGATTATACTGAACCTAAGGCTGACAGATATCACGGAGGTCTTAAGGCTGGAGAAATATCTCAGGCTGGAATTCTACTTAAAATGATGACTGAGCATTTAATTGAAAATGATGGCTATGATCAGGCTGCTTTCTGTAAAATGATGGACGAAGATTTTTTGCCTAAAATCTCCGGGAAGGCGATGGCTGGACCTGGAGGATATACAAGTCAGTCAATGCGCCATCTCTGGCGGGCAAGGGTGAAAAATAAACTACCCTGGGATCAGGTAGCAGGTAATGCTGATACTACTGAGGCAATTGAAAGAAATATTGCTCAGGCAATTTTTTATGCAGAAGATCTTGAAGATTTGAGTCTGAATATTACTGAAAATACAGCTTTAACTCAGGCTGATAATCTGATTGGATCTTTAACTGTAGCCTACAGTTCAGTGCTTGCTCTTTTGATTCGGGGAGAAAAACTTGATCCGGAAATTTCTAAAAAACTAATGCAGGCTGTAGATCAGGGTAAATTACCCTTCCATAAGGTAACTTCTGATAATTTAAATCCACCTGCAGGAGATAAGATGGTCAAAGAGTCTGACCTCTATGGTGAGGGGGTCTTTGCCTCTCCTGATGGATTGCTTTCCCCTTCTTATATGGCTCGAGCAGCTGAGGATCAGAATATAGTAATTGAGCCTGCCTGGAAAGCTTCAATTGTTTACGGAATGCCCTGTGCAATTTATCATATGCTGCCTGCAGTTTATTATCTAGCTGCTAGATTTAAAGATGATTTTGAAGCAGGAGTGCTCAATGCCCTTAATGGAGGCGGCCAGAATCAGGTGAGAACAATGCTGACCGGTGCCTTAATCGGAGCTCAGGTTGGTTTTCCCAGGATCCCAGAAAGATTTATTGAAGGATTACAGCAGAAAGATGAATTGCTCAGCTTAACTGCTGTCTCTTATACACATCT
>QBLP01000526.1 GCA_003070825.1 Halanaerobium sp.
GCTTTTAAGAGATGTGCTGCCATTTTAGGCTGTCTATCTCTGGTGAAGGCACCTTTTTTATTGCCGTTCACTCTTAAAGTACCTTCTACGGTCTGGAAATCAGCAAAGTTCCACATCTGCTCTCCTACAATGGAATCACAGTTATCAAAGACCTGATGCTGATGTTCTAAATATTCATTTTGATATTCTTCTGACCACTGGACTGAAGGCAGTTTATGGATTCCAGCTTTAGTATCTGCACCATATTCAGTCATCACTATTGGTTTTCCTTCTTTTTCCCAGCCAGCAAGTTCTTCTTCAAAGTTCTTTTGAGAATATCTTAACTCTGCTCCTCCCATTAAGTACCAGCCGTAATAGCGATTTAAGGAAATTACATCTGCAAATTGAGCAGCATTACACTTACCATATGGTGCTGTCATAATATTTGTAAATGTAAGAGGTCTCGCCTGTGGATCAAGTTCTCTGGCGTAAGAAAAAATTTCTTCAAAATACTCTTCAGCTCTCTCCTGAGCACTATCTGGCTCATTTGCCAGACACCACATTACAACTGAAGCATGGTTTTTATCCCTTTTCATTAAACGCTTAATCTCTCTTTTATGGTTTTCTTTTGTTTTTTGATGCACAATTTCTTTATCAAAGAAATCAGATTCTTTTCCAGTACCTGCTGCCAGGAAGTTCATATTCATATCAAAAAGACCCACTGCTGGGGTTTCATCAATTACAACAACCCCTCTGCGGTCACACATTCGGTAAAATTCTTCATCATAAGGGTAATGTGAGGTGCGGACAGAATTAGCTCCAATCCAGTCTAAAAGTTCAGCGTCTCTAATCATTACTGCTGGATCAAAACCACGGCCATTGATCTCACTGTCTTGATGTTTACCAAAGCCTTTGAAATAAAATGGCTCATCATTAATTAGGAAGCGATTACCTTTGACTTCAACTGTTCTAATTCCCACAGGTAGTGGATAAGTATCAACTGTTTCGCCACTGCTTAACAA
>QBLP01000527.1 GCA_003070825.1 Halanaerobium sp.
GTGTAATGAAAGAGGCAATTCAAATTCAGAATAAGCAGTCTCGTAATGAAAGATTGGACGAACTTAAGGCTGAGTTGAAAGAAAAAATAAATCCAGAAGAAGACGAAGATATTCAGGGACAGCTTGGACTGGCATTTGAAAAAATGCTCAAAAAATCTGTTAAGAGTTTAATTATTGAAGATGGTACTCGTCCTGATGGCAGAAATTATGATGAGGTTAGACCTATCTGGGCAGAGGTTGATTTTGTGCCTAGAGCTCATGGGTCAGGAATTTTTACCAGAGGTGAAACTCAGGCTCTAAGTGTTTTAACTTTAGGATCAGCCAGAGATGAGCAGATCTTATTTGGTCTGGGAGAAAAAGAAACTAAGCGTTATATGCACCACTATAATTTCCCATCTTTCTGTGTTGGTGAAACTTCTCCAATGCGTTCACCGGGTAGAAGAGAAATTGGACATGGTACCCTGGGTGAAAAAGCCTTATTACCTGTTATTCCATCTGAAGAAGATTTTCCCTATACAATTAGAATTGTATCTGAGGTCTTAGAATCAAATGGATCTTCTTCTCAGGCAAGTATCTGTGGTAGTACCTTAGCCCTAATGGCTGCTGGAGTACCAATTAAAGCACCTGTGGCTGGTATTGCAATGGGCTTAATGAAAAAAGATGATGAGATAGTTGTTTTATCTGATATTCAGGGTTTTGAAGATTTCCATGGTGATATGGACTTTAAAGTTGCTGGTACCAAAGATGGTATTACAGCCCTACAGATGGATATGAAGCTTAAAGGTCTATCATATGATGTTTTAGAAGAGGCTTTAAATAAAGCTAAAAAAGGTAGAATGCATATTATGGATAAAATGCTGGATGTTATTCCTGAACCTCGTCCAGAATTATCGGCAAATGCACCTGCAATCATTACCATGAATATTGATCCCGAAAAAATCAGATTTGTTATTGGACCTGGTGGTAAGATGATCAATAAGATTATTGATGAAACTGGAGC
>QBLP01000113.1 GCA_003070825.1 Halanaerobium sp.
ATATATAAGTAGGGAAAAAAGATCTCGCGGAAAAGTTTTGGATTTATACGGATTATTGAAAATCGGATAATAATAAATGGAGATGAAAATTGTGATTAAATTAAATTCATTTGTTTTAAAAATTTTTGGTTTTGCTCTAATTATATTGCTTTTGCTGGCGTTTCCTGTTTCTGCAGAGTATTATCAATCCGGATTAATTGATTTTATCCAGTCCAACCATCAGATAACAGTACCTATTTTTTCTCCAACAGCTGAGATCAGCCTGCGGGCTGAAAAAGACACAGTTCTAATAGCAGCAGGAGCTGAAAATCTGAAGTTGGAAGCTGGCAAAGAGTATTACATAACTCAGGGAGAGATCAACCTGCAGCAGCCTGAATTAAAAAGTGGCTGGGGAGTTCAGATAATGGCCAGTTCTACCGCCGAAAATGCCAGTCAGTTTAAAAACCAGGTAGAAATAGATTTTGAGGAACAGATAATTGTAAAAGAAGAAGAGGGGCTTTTTAAAGTTCTGGCCGGAGCCTTTAACGAGCGCGGACAGGCAGAAGCATTCCAGCAAGAATTGCAGCAAGCCGGCTATAATGGCTGGATAAGAGAGATTAAGATTAAGAATCAGGATTCTGATCCTCAGCAAAAAGTAGAAAATCAGCAGGTTCAGCCCTACAATCAGGAGGTTGGAGAAGGGCTTAATTTCTATAATGATGCTGGTGAGAAAATAAGAGCGGCTCATGTTTTTAAAATTAGGGGTCAGTTTAAGGTTGAGGATAGAAAAATGCAGGGAGAGTTTCAATTTGGACCGATTGGAAATTCAGTCTTATTTAGCTATAAAACTAATCTGGAGGAGATGACAGCTTATCTGCTGCAGAGTTCTTTTAATGCAGGTGCTCCGGTGGAGGCACTAAAGGCCCAGTCTATTCTTTATAGGACTTCACTGCTCTATCAGTTGGAAGTTCAGGGTGCACGCCTGGAAAACTTTAATAAGCTAGCCTTTGGTCGTTTGAGTCCGGTGTTTAAAGAAGCTGTAGCAGCGACTTCAGGCCAGGTACTTACCAGGGATAAGGAATTTTATTATAATAGTGATTTTTCTTTAAAAGAAATTAACAGTCCCAGAGCTGGTATTGTTCCCCTGGCTCAGGCAGATTATAATTTTCAGGAGATTATAGAATATTATTATGATCGAGCGGAAATTGCG
This sequence comes from Halanaerobium sp., assembly GCA_003070825.1. GTDB lineage: Bacteria > Bacillota > Halanaerobiia > Halanaerobiales > Halanaerobiaceae > Halanaerobium. The sequence continues at coordinate 1,190 of QBLP01000113.1, forward strand.
GAACTGACAGAACTTATAGATAGTGAGCTTAAATTTACTGCTCGTATTAACCGGGGACTTAATTTTAAGGAAATCAGGCAAAAGAGCTGGGCCGGACCCCGAGTAATTACGGTTGTTGACTATGACCTCTCAGTTGATGAACTTAATTTAAAGCCAGTGCTGGCTCAGGGAGTTGTACCGGGAAGGGAAGATCTTGGTGATATCATTCGTGATCATTCTGCTCTGGCTGGTGTTAATGGAGGCTATTTTCATTACAGCGGCAGACCGCTGGGGCTGCTTTATCTTGATGGAACTCTGGTCAGTGAACCGCTTTATCAACGAACTGCACTTTTAATTGCTCAGGACAAAGAACTTTCTTTTGCTCAGGTAGACTGGGAGGGAGAACTGTTAATAACTGATCTTTCCAGAAGTTTTAAAATAAATGGTGTTAACAGGTCAGTTCATGCCGATGAAGCAGTTGTTTTTAACAGTTATTATGGGGCTCGAATGCCGGCCTTAAGTAAGGGCTATTATGATCTTGTTATTCGTTCGGGAAAAATTTTGGGTACAGAAACTGAGCCTGGAGCTGAAACTCCAATTCCCCCGGATGGATTTGTGGTTCGGGTTGGTTCCGAAAGAAGAGATTTAATATATTTAACACCCGAATTAAAGAACCAGAGGGTAAAGATTAATAACAAGTTTTCGCCTGATTTAGAAGAGAAGAATATTATTTATGCTGTCGGTGGTGGCCCGCGTCTATTGAAAAATGGAGAAATAAAAATTACAGGTAAGCAAGAAAAATTTCAACCTGACATTTTAAATGGTAGAGCGCCGAGAACAGCACTTGGATTAACAGCGGATAATCATCTTTTGATGCTGACTATTGATGGTAGACAGGAAAAATTGAGCATTGGAATGAGTTTAGAAGAAACAGCTGAAATTTTAAGAGAGCTGGGTGCTGTTGAAGCTATGAATCTTGATGGTGGTGCCTCAGCCAGAATGGTGATCAGAGGTTTTACAATGAATCGTCCCAGTGCAGATCGTTTGATTTCGAATGGAGTCATAGTTAATCGCGAAGATTAAAGCTCTGCATTGGAAAGTAACTTTTGCAGAAATAATTTTAAATATAGCTTTATCTAATATATAATAAAATTACACTAGAGGAGAGATAAAATGACTAAAAAAATAATGATATTAATGATTACAGTAAGCTTAATTTTTACAGTTTTTACAGCAGTTAATGCAGCTGAACTGAAAGAGGTAAATTACCTTATTTCAGGTGATTCAATGGAGATTGACACTCTGCAGTTAGAGCCAAAGTTTATTCTTAATGGTGGCCATCAGGGGAAGCTGAACCTCGCTTTTGATGGAGACGATTTTCATATTGGTGCAGATATTGGTTTGAATATGATTTCCCAGCCTGAGTTTAAAATGGATCTGCATCTGATGCTGACAGACAAAGTTGATGCTCAAGACTTTGGTAAAGGGGTAGGAATTTCGGCTGCAACTTTAAATAAGGATCTAAACTTTTTCTGGCAGACCTATTACTTTGTTGATGAGGACTTAACTGATCACAGTTATTACAGAGGTGGTGCCAGATATAATATTGGTCCCCGCAGTGATTTGGAGATAAGTATTGGTAATCAGTACTGGGATCTCAGCAATCGAGTTATAAATTTTGGTCTGACCTATAAAATGTAGGGGGCTGAGATGGGAAACTATAGTTCAGAGGAATTAATAAAATATATAAATAAATTTAGCGAAAAAAGAATAATGGTTCTGGGAGATTTAATAGCTGATAAATTTATTATCGCTGATCCAGAAAGGCTTTCTCGCGAGGCACCGGTTCTGATTTTAAAACATCAGCAGGAGAAAATCCTGCCTGGTGGTGGAGCCAATGCAGCTGCCAATATTGCCAGCCTGGGAGCAGAGGTTGATCTGCTTGGTGTTGTAGGAGAGGATCTGGCAGCAGAAGCTCTGATTGAAGAGCTTGAAGAACGGCAGATTTTAACTGCAGGAGTCTTTAAGGACAGAAGCAGGCCGACTGCTGAGAAAACAAGGATTCTGGCCGGTGGTGAGCAGATTGTTCGCCAGCAGGTGGTAAGGGTTGATAAAGTTAAGAGTTTTGATATCAGTACTCAGCTTCAGCAGAAATTAAATTCTTACCTTAAGGAAAATATCGCCAGCAGTGATGCGATTCTTTTTTCGGATTACGGAAACGGAATTTTTAATCAGAATAGTACGGCTCAGTTTGTAGAAGCTGCCGCTGCTGCCGGAAAAGAGTCAGCTGTAGACAGCCGTTATCAGTTAAATCAGTTTAAGGGAGCTGTAATTGCAACTCCTAATTTAGAAGAAGCCTCTGCTATTTATGGCAGGGAACTGAGATCTCAGGCTGAAGTAGAAAAAGCTGGTCTAGAAATGAGGAAAAAGCTGGAATTAAAATATCTGCTTATAACTCAGGGTGGAGATGGAATGACTCTTTTTGCACCCGGAGATAAAATAGAGCATATTGCCGCTGCTAATTTTAGTGAAGTTTTTGATGTAACAGGTGCTGGAGATACCGTGGTTGGTACACTGGTTCTGGCCCTGGCGGCAGGTGCACCGGCAGAGATTGCGATTAGAATTGCCAATTATGCTGCCGGGATTGTTGTCCGCAAAAGTGGGGTTGCTTCAGTTACAGGCGCCGAATTAATCAGGGAAGTGAATAAAAATGACAGCTAAAATTATGGACCTCGATGCTTTGAAAAAAGAAATTGATGCCCGAAAAGAGGCAGGAGAATTAATTGTTTTTACAAATGGTTGCTTTGATATCCTGCATGTTGGTCATATTCGCTATTTGAAAAAAGCTGCTTCTCTGGGTGATAAGCTGGTGCTGGCTGTAAATAGTGACAGTTCAGTTAGAAAGCTGAAAGGGAAAACACGTCCTCTGATGCCGGAGGCTGACAGACTCGAAATGCTGGCTGCTCTGGAAATGGTCGATTATCTAATACTCTTTTCGGAAGCTGATGCCACTAACTTACTGGAGCAGATTAAACCACAGGTTTATGTTAAAGGTGGAGATTACAGAATTGAAGATCTACCTGAGGCGGAGACAGTTTACAGTTATGGTGGAAAAATAGTTTTAATTACCGAGGTTAAGGGAAAATCAACAACAAATTTAATTAAAAAGATAAGGCAGATTAAAGATGAAAAATAGTCAACTACAAATTCTTATTCTGCTGACCCTCTTACTTTTAGGAGTGACAATGCTGGAATTGGGTATTTCATTTCAGGATTTGATGAGTTTTTGAGGGAAAACTGAGACCAGGATGGGGGGATATTCTTGTTTAAAGAGAAGGAAGAAGAAGAGATTATAGAGATGGCCCAGGCTGGAAATGACTTTGCAATAGAATATCTAATAGATCAAAATATGGATATAGTCTATGCTAAGGCCAGATTCTTTTTTATCAAGGGTCTGGATCGGGATGATGTTATTCAGGAGGGACGAGTTGGACTGTACAAAGCAATCCGGGATTTTAAAGAAGATAAAGGAGCTTCTTTTCGAGGTTTTTCTCAGCTTTGTGTACACAGACAGCTGGTTTCTGCTATAAAAAAGGCAAATCGCCAGAAACACATGCCTTTAAATACCTCTGCTTCTCTTGATAAAAGCCTGGACTATGGCAATGAAACGGGAAGAACTTTTAATGAAATTTTACCAGATGAAGGAGAAAATCTAGAAAAGAAATTTATCTGTCAGGAAACTTTAACTACAATTATTGACGAACTCTCGGAAGAATTAACAGATCTTGAATGGAATGTGTTTATGCTTTATCTGGATAGTAAATCCTATCAGGAAATATCCGAAGATCTTGATATTAATGTCAAAACGGTTGACAATGCTCTGCAGAGGGCCAGAAAGAAAATTGATGATCTGCGTGAACATTACAACCTCAAAGGAGTTGTTAATTAAAATTGAAAGTACTGGATATTTTAAAAGATTTGGTTTATCCTGAAAAACCTGTCTGTCTTGCCTGTGGTCGCAGATATGATCATTCCGAAATAGAAGGGGTTTGTGACCGCTGTCTGGCCCGTTTTTCTTTTATTACAGATGCCTGCCCGGTCTGTGGAAGAGAGGTTGTTCCGGCAACCTTAATTGAAGGGCAGCCCTGTCCGGAATGTAAGGAAGAAAGACCGCCTTACAATTATGCCCGCAGTGTTTTCACTTATTCAGGTTATGCCAGAGAAGTACTTTTGGAATATAAATATGGTCATCGGCCAGATCTGGCTGAGCCATTTTCGCAGATGTTATTTCTCTATTATGATGAATATTTTAAAGATCGGGATATAGATTTTTTAATTCCAGTACCAATGCATGGTGACCGCAAAACATATCGCGGTTATAATCAGGCTGCCAGACTGGCAAAAGAGCTTTCCAAAAAAATAAAAGTCGAATATAAGGATGTGCTTTTTCGAGTTAAAAATTCACTCCCACTTTATACTTTGACCAAGAAGGCAAGAAAACTGGAGCTGGAGGGAGCTTTTGAGTTAAAAGATAAGATTGATCCCGCTATTTTTGAGGACAAAAACATTTTGATTATTGATGATATAATTACAACAGGTACTACTTCTTCTGAGATTTCGCATTTTGTTTTAAAAGAGATGGGTGCCAAAAATGTTTATGTGCTGACAGCAGCTTCAGTACCGGTTAAGTTAGACTAGTTTTTGAGTTACGCTTCTTTCTGAACTTAAATTAAAACTATTTAGATTAAAATTAAATTAAGATTTTTAATAATTATTTTTTAAGGCAGGAATTATTTTCACTTTGTAGAATAATATAATATACAGAGAAAAGCAAAATATAATAATAATAATAGTTGTATGAGAGGAGTGAGCTTCATGAAAATTATGACCTATGGTAAAAACATTGATGTTACCCCGGCTCTAAAGAAGCACGCAGAGGAGAAGGTA
>QBLP01000528.1 GCA_003070825.1 Halanaerobium sp.
CCTCAAGAAACTTACGGGGAGAGATCACAGCAGGATGTTCTATTTCGGAAGTTATAATATGCTTACCCCGATTTTGATAAGTATAGGCAACACCCTTGAGCACCATGTTATTTGACTCACTTCCTCCAGAAGTAAAAATAATCTCCTCTGGGGAAGCATTTAATAAACTGGTAACTTTTTTTCGAGCTTCTTCTACAGCCCCTTTTGTTTTTGATCCCAGTTCATGGCTGCTTGAGGGGTTACCAAAATTTCCATAAATATATTCTTCCATTGCTTCAGCTACTTTCTTATCAATTGGTGTTGTAGCATTATAATCAAGATAGATCATAGTTTAACACTTTCCTTTCTGAACTTAAATATAAAAAATTATTATTTAGCTAAATTTAAAATCTTTCTAGCTCCATTGATTACTACAATAAACACAATACCTCCAATTATTAAATCAGGCTTATTTGAGTCAAAAAAATAAACTAAAACTCCTGAAATAATTACTCCCGAATTTACAATTAAATCATTTGAAGTGAAAATCCAACTTGCTTTCATATGTGCTTCTTTGCTATCTGATTTTTGGAATAAGTAAAGACAATACAAATTAGCAATAAAAGCCAAAATAGATACAATTATCATTGTACTAAAATCAGGCATTTTTCCAAAACCAAAAAACCTTCTTAATACTTCAATAAATCCAAAGGATGCAATAAAAATTTGAAAATATCCTGCAAGTTTTGCAACTTTCTTCTTAAGAAGAATGCTCCCACCTACTGCAAAAAGGCTAACTAAATAAACTATTGAATCTGAAAACATATCTAAACTATCAGCAACAAGCCCCATTGAATTTGCAATTAGCCCTGCAGTCATTTCAAAGAGGAAAAAACCGAAATTAACTAAAAGAACAGTTTTTAGAAGTTTTTTCTGACTCTGAGAGTCATTTGTAATCTCATTATTTTCATCCTGGATTTCAATAACTTTTTCTAATCTGGAATCCAGTTTTAGCTATAAACCGCAGGGCAAAAACAATTTCAGACTCAACAAATTAGTTATATGGGAAGAAAAAAACCGAATTAAAATTTCCCTTTATTACTCTCTACTTTTATCTTATCATAAGGCCATAGTTATAAAAACAAAAAGCCCCAGAACCCCAGAAAAGCTCCATCAATAACTGAACAAAATGAAGCCTCTCTAATGGTAAATCATCTCCAATTGAAATGCTGATTTTATTCGATTCTCCACCGTGATTTCACCGCAGTGAGCCTCAACCACCGTTAAATACCGCAGTAAAATATACAGTATTTTACAACTATATGGGATATTTCCAACACTAGATTGCTGTTATGACAGGGATTATAAGAAAATAT
>QBLP01000114.1 GCA_003070825.1 Halanaerobium sp.
GGATAAGGACCTTGCTGCTATTTTAACTGAATTTATTAATTATAATCTTAGTCCAAAATTTTATCTGGCTGAAAATAACTCTTTTAGGACAATTAAAATTGAAGATTTAGCTGTGCAGGTTAAATCGAAAAAATTTGAATATCAGATTTATAATAATTTATCAGATGCCAGTCTTGCAGCTTTTGAAAATGCTGATAAAGCTGATTTAATTGTTGCAGCTGGCTCATTCAATACAGTTTTTGAAGCTGGAGTTGAATTTATGTCAAATAATATTAGAGGTGGAGAAAATGAGTAAAAAAGAAAATGGATTTTCTTTAGTTGTGGTAGTTATTTTTATGTCAATAGCTGCTCTATTTATCGGTTATCTAACCGGAAGCTATTTGATTTCTTTTCTGGTAGAGGAAGATGAGTCTCAGGAAATGGCAGATCAGGCACAGAATCCGCCTGCTGCGGAAGAAAGCAAGCCGGAACCAGAAGAATTAAATAACAGTCAAAACAATCTCACCGCACCTACAGAAGAAGAACAGCAGATTGCTGTTGAGCAGGCAGGTCAAAGTCAAACTGAGACAGCTGCCCCAGATGAAAATCAGAGTACAGAAAAAACAGCAGCTGGTAATTCTTCTCCAAATGGTGAAGAACCAGGTGGTTTTAGGGTCCAGATTGGAGCTTTTTCCAATTATAATAATGCTCTAACAGTAAAAGAAACAGTTTCAGAGCTTGGTTATCAGGTTTTAATTACAGACAGCAGTCCTCATCAGGTTCAGGTAGTTGGCTATAAAAATAGAGATGAGGCCGAAACAGCAGCTGCTGATCTGGAGGAAGAAGGATATCCTGGATTCATAGTCATTCGTGAATAAAATCTTTTTCTCAAATAGTGTTGTTCTTATTTAACAATTAGTATATAATAATTTATGGTTTGCATTCTAAATTTAAATTTATAGTAAATTTTTCAATTATAAATTTTCTTAGAAAAAATATATAAGGGGTGAAATTATATAGTGAAGGCTTTGACTTTTAAACAGGGTATACATCCTCAATATAACAAGGATTTAACCAAGGATAAACCCTTAAAAAATGCTAAACGTCCTGAGGAAGTAATTATTCCTCTAAAACAGCACATAGGTGCACCGCTGAAGGTACTTGTCAGCAAGGGTGATCAGGTTGATATGGGCCAGAAAATTGCTGATAGTGACAGTTTTGTCTGTGCTCCTATTCATGCTTCTGTATCTGGGACAGTAAAAGAAATTAGAAAAGTAACAGATCCAGGTGGGAATATTGTAGATGCTGTAGTTATTGAGGCAGCCGAAGAAGATTTTCTTAATTCTGGTCTGGAAAAACATGAGAGTTTAGATCAGCTCGATGCAGCTCAAATTAGAAAAATCATCAGAGAGGCAGGAATAGTAGGTATGGGTGGAGCGATGTTTCCAACTCATGTTAAGGTGTCAGTCCCTGATGATAAAAATGTTGATTATGTGATTTTAAATGGAGCAGAATGTGAGCCTTATCTAACAGTTGACCATCGAGTAATGGTGGAGAGGCCTAAAAGTATTGTTTTTGGTTTAAAAGCTTTAATGAAGGCTGCAGGTGCGCCCAAAGGGATTATTGGAATTGAAGAAAATAAACCTGAGGCAATCGAAAGTATGCAGGATGCAGTTAAAGATGAAGAAAATATTGAAGTTCAGGCTTTAGAAACAAAATATCCTCAGGGTGGAGAAAAAATGCTGATTGAAGCGATACTCGGCAGAGAAGTTCCAGCCGGCGGCCTGCCGCTCGATGTTGGGGTTGTTGTTAATAATACTTCAACAGCTGCTGCAGTTGCTGATGCAATAAGAGACGGAAAGCCACTTTATGAAAGATCTATTTCAATTACAGGTAGGGGAATAAATTCTCCTCAAAATTTAATTTATCGAATTGGTACCAATATTGGTGATCTTGTTGAAGAAGCTGGCGGCTTAAAAGAAGATGCTGCCAAAGTAATAACAGGTGGACCAATGATGGGAGCAGCTCAGAAGCATTTAAACATACCGGGAGTTAAAGGAACCTCTGGTATTCTTGTTTTAGTTAGAGATGAGGTTGAAGATTATGAACCATCTCCCTGTATTAACTGTGCAAAATGTGTGGATGCCTGTCCGATGTTTTTGATGCCGACTCAGCTGGTTAATTATGCAAAAAATGATATGGTAGACGAACTGGAAGAATGGCAGGTATTAAGCTGTATTGAATGTGGATCCTGTTCCTTTGTCTGTCCGGCTAAAATACCTCTGGTACATCATCTGCGTCTTGGTAAGGCACAGGTAATGGCGAAAAAAAGAGAAGAGAATTAAGGAGGATAATCAATAATGAATAATGAACTAATTGTAACATCCTCACCACATGTCAGAGCCCGTGATTCAGTTCAAAAAATCATGTGGTCAGTTGTTATTGCTCTGCTGCCAGCAGTTTTTGCTGCGGTATATTTCTTTAAAGCAAGAGCAATTTCAGTGATTCTGACAGCTGTTGCTGGTGCGGTTTTAACAGAATACATATTTCAAAAAATAAGAAATAAAAAAATTGCGGTTAAAGATGGGAGTGCGGTTGTAACCGGTTTGCTTCTGGCACTGACTCTGCCACCCTCTATACCACTCTGGACAGCTTTTTTTGGTTCAGTGGTAGCAATTGGACTTGGAAAACAGGTTTTTGGTGGGATTGGTCAAAATCCTTTTAACCCTGCTTTAGTTGGTAGAGCTTTTTTAACAGCAGCCTATCCAGTTTTAATGACAACCTGGACTGTAGATGGTGTTTCTACTGCAACTCCGTTAAGTCAGATGAAGATGGACGGAATTGCAACTGATACCTGGAATCTTTTTGTCGGTCAAATTGGTGGTTCTTTAGGAGAAACATCTGCTTTAGCTTTACTATTAGGTTTTGCTTACCTCCTTTATAAGGGCTATGTTAACTGGAGAATTCCTCTGGCAATGGTGGGAACAGTGTTTTTAGGTACTTTTGCCTTTGGTGTAGATCCAATTTTTCATCTTTTTGCTGGTGGTTTAATGCTGGGTGCCCTATTTATGGCAACAGATATGGTTTCCAGTCCAACAACAAAGTTGGGACGTTGGATTTTCGGTATCGGAGCCGGTCTTCTAGTAGTAATTATCAGACTCTGGGGTGGATATCCAGAAGGTGTAATGTACAGTATTTTATTAATGAATACAGCAGTTCCTTTAATTAACAGATATACCAGACCTCGCAGTTTAGGAGAGGTGAGATAAATGAAAAAAAATAGCACAAAAAATCTAATTTTAACTCTAGCTACTATTGGTATTGTTTCTGCTTTGCTGCTGACCTTTGTTTATGAGTGGACAACACCTTATATACAGGCCAATCAAGCTGAAGCGAGAAAACAGGCGATAAATGAAGTTCTGCCTGATGTAGCAGAAGTAGAAGAGGTAGAGAAGAACGGAAATATATTTTATGAAGGCTATGATGCTCAGGGTGAGCAGATCGGTGTCGCTTTCCAAAATAGCGGTGGCGGTTATAATGGCGCTATTGAAATTATGATCGGTGTTGACCCAGAAAGCGATAAAATTTATAAGATAAGTATTTTAAATCATCAGGAAACACCAGGCTTAGGCGCCAGAATTACAGGTAGTGAATTTAAGTCTAATTTCGAAAACAAGCCTTTTGGAGATTATAATGTTGTAAAAACTCCTCCAACTAAAGAAACTCAGGTTCAGGCTATTGCAGGAGCAACCATTTCTTCAGTAAGTGCTACCAGAATTATTGAAGATGCTTTAGCTAAAATTAATTCAGCTTATGGAGGTGGAAATTAATGTCTTTAGATTTTAAACAAATTGCAGCAGACTTTAAAAATGGCCTCTGGGCCGAAAACCCAATTATTCGACTGGTAATTGGTATGTGTCCAACTCTTGCTGTAACTAACACATCAGCAAATGGACTGGCTATGGGTCTGGCAACATCTTTTGTTTTGATAATGTCTGAGATTGTTATTTCTTTAATAAAAAAATTAATTCCGGCTAATGTGCGGATTCCAAGTTACATACTTATTATAGCTACTTTTGTAACCTTTACGGATTACTTTTTAAAGGCATTTTTCCCGGGGATAGCTGCTTCACTCAGTATTTTTATTCCGCTGATTGTAGTTAACTGTCTGATCTTAGGTCGTCAGGAAGCTTTTGCTTCCAAACATTCTACTCCCAGGGCTATTGCAGATGGAATTGGAATGGGCTTAGGTTTTACCTGGGTACTGACTTTACTGGGAATGATTAGAGAGTTTTTTGGCATGGGCTCAATGTTTGGAGTACAGCTGTTGGGAGAATGGTATCGCCCGATGGTAATTATGGTACTGCCTGCTGGAGCTTTCATAACTTTAGGAATTCTGGTTGGTATCATGAATCAAATCAGCAGGGAGGGTAAATAATGGAAGAATTCACACAGATATTATTATTATTTATTAGTACTGTTTTAATAAATAACTTTATCTTAGTTAGATTTTTAGGGATTTGTCCTTTTTTAGGTGTGTCAAAACAGGTAGAAACAGCATTCAGTATGGGTCTTGCTACAACTTTTGTTATGACCCTAACTGCAGCTGCAACCTGGTTGATCAACACTTTTATTTTAGAAGCATTTAACTTACCATTTCTGCAGTATGTTTCCTTTATTATTGTAATTGCTTCTTTAGTACAGTTTGTTGAAATGTTTATTAAGAAAACGAGTCCGGTTTTATATAAAGCTTTAGGTATTTTCCTGCCTCTAATTACCACCAACTGTGCAATTATGGGACTGGCTTTACTGATTCCACTAAACGGTTACAGTTTTATTGCCAGTGTTGTTTTTGGTTTTGGTGCTGGTGTAGGTTTTACCTTAGCGATTGTTTTAATGGCTGGTTTAAGAGAAAAATTAGAATTTGGCGATGTACCGGGAGTATTAAAAGGTGTTCCAGTTACCCTGATTATAGCAGGTATTATGGCAATGGCTTTTATGGGCTTTTCCGGTCTCATCTCAATGTAGTGGAGGTGGCAGTAAATTAAATGAATCCAACATATTTATATTCTTTAATTAGTATGGGGGGAATGGCAGCCTTTTTAGCGGCTGGCCTGGGATTTGCTTCAGAACATTTTAAAGTTGAACAGGACCCAAGAGTCGGTAAAGTTGAGGATGCACTTCCCGGAGCTAACTGTGGAGCCTGTGGTTATGCAGGTTGTGAGGCTTTTGCAGAAGCAGTAGTTAATGGAGAGGCACCAGTGGGAGGCTGTCCTGTTGGTGGAGATAATGTAGCATCAGATATCGCAGATATTATGGGAGCTGATGCAGGTAGTTCTGATAAAGTAGTTGCTGAATTACTCTGTGGTGGTGGTATTAAAGAAACAACTAAATCGGGAAAATATCAGGGAATTGAAACCTGTAAAGCCGCTCATTCAGTTAATGGTGGCGAAAAAGAATGTCAGTACAGCTGCCTTGGTTTTGGTGACTGTGAGGCTGTCTGTCCCTTTGATGCTATTGAGATGAGTGAAAATGGTTTACCTCAGATAGATTATGATAAATGTACAGGCTGCGGCAAATGTGTAGAAGAATGTCCGCGTAATGTCCTAACTCTGGCTCCTTTATCAGGCCAGACACATATCAGATGTTCTTCTCACAACTCTGGCAAAATTGTCCGCAAAACATGTGAGGTCGGCTGTATCGGCTGCAGCCTCTGTGCTAAGGTCTGTCCGGTTGATGCAATAGAAATGAAGGACAATCTGGCAGTGATTGACTACGAAAAATGTGTTAACTGTGGTAAATGTGCAGAAAAATGCCCAACAGGTACAATTGAATTTCAGGGAAGATGGATTGAAAAAGTTGAAATCAATGATAAATGTGTTGGCTGTACCCTCTGTGCTAAAGCCTGCCCGGTTGATGCAATTGAGGGAGAAGTTAAAAAGCTGCACGAGATTGACCAGGAAAAATGTATCCAGTGTGGTCTCTGCTTTGAAGCCTGTAATGTTGATGCAGTAGATGTCTTTTATAAAGATGAAAATTAATTATTAATTGCTTTTAAACCCGCCTTTTAAAAGGGCGGGTTTTTGACTTTGCTCATAGTGTGGACATCAGCTGTCTCTTATACAC
>QBLP01000115.1 GCA_003070825.1 Halanaerobium sp.
TCCAAGATCATTAATTAAAACCCACCACATTTTATTATCACTAATCTTTTTATCATGGGCAATATAGGAAGCAAGTTCTTCGGCATCAATATTTTCGGAAGGGAAAAGCTGATAATCAAAACCCTGAATCAGCTTGATAATTTTTTGGAAAGCTTCCTCATTTAATTTTCCGATTTTATGGGATAAAAAAGCCGTAAAAGCAATTCCCATTACTACTGCCTCACCGTGTTTGTATTTGAACTTTTCCGCTCCTTCTACTGCATGACCGAAACTGTGGCCCAGATTAAGTTTTTTTCTTAATCCCCTGTCCTTAACATCTTCACTGACATAATAATCCTTCATCTCAAGAGAAATTTTTGAAATTTCAAGCAGGATATCCTGGTCTAAATTAAGAATTTTTTCTTTATTATTAGCTAAAATCTCAAACAATGGATTGCCGCCAAGGACAGCATATTTAATAACTTCACCCAGTCCTGATTTTATTTCTCTAATTGCCAGGGTTTCAAGCCACTGCAGCTGATAATAGACCAAATCTGCCTGATAAAAGCTGCCGATTAAATTTTTAGTGTCTCTAAAATTAACAGCTGTTTTGCCGCCAACACTGCTGTCAAGCTGAGAGATTAAGGTTGTGGGCATCTGGATTAGTTTTAAGCCTCTTAAATAGGTTGAGGCAATTAAACCTCCCAGATCACCAATGGTACCGCCACCAAATGCAATTACATAATCAGAGCGGCTGAAATTATTCTCATATAAAATATCATATGCCTTTTTTAGATACTGAAGGTCCTTAATCTGTTCTCCAGCTTCAAGTTCCAATTTAATCAGTTCAGCATTTTCTTCCATTAAATTAATAATCGGCTCAGCATGATTATCCATTACTATTTGATCGGCCAGCAAAAATACTTTTCGGCCACTGATCATTTCTAAAATTTTACTAAAACTGCTCTGTTTAAACTTTTGATCAATCAGCACCGGATAGGAAGAATCCTGGGCTTTGATTTCAATTTTTAGTTTTTGATCGGGAAGCTCGGCTAAAATTAAATCCACAATCTCTGCTGCCGAATAGCGATCACTGTCAAAGTGAGTCGGGATCTGCTGATAATATTTTTTCCTTTCAGTTAAAAGTGAATTAATTTTTGCCAGCGGATTATCAACTTCAAGCAGAGGTCTAATTATCTCATCACTATTATTTCTCCTTAAAACCTCTTCTGCACTGACATCAAGACAGAAAGCTTCTGCCTGTTCCAGCATTAGCTGCCGCAGCTCATCATTTAAAACCGCGCCACCCCCTGGAGCCAGAACCAGATCCTGCTTAGAACTCAAAAGCTCAGAAATAACTTCTTTTTCAAGCTTTCTAAAATAATCCTCACCTTTAACAGTGAAAATCTCTTCAATACTCATTTTTTCTCTAGCTTCAATTAAATCATCACTGTCATAAAAATTTAAATTCTTTTTATCGGCCAGCATTCTAGCTACAGTGGTCTTTCCTGCTGTCATAAAACCGGTTAAAACAATTTTCATCTACTACTCTCCTCCTCAAACTAATCATCTTTAAAATTTATAATATATGCTCCAGCAAAACCAAGGATGGTCCAGAATACGGGAGCTACTGTGACAACACTTATATTTAATACTGCCTGAAGTACATAGGCAAGTATAGAAAAAAACAGAGTTAATTTAATAAATTTCTTGAGGCCTTCTTTCTGAGCCAGCTCAATTTTTTGCACGGCTTTTGGCCGCAGCTGAAATAAAACATATGCAATTAAGGCTAAATAAATTATTAAAGCAGGTATTCCTGCCGTTACCCCAAGCTGAAGATATTCTGAATGTGCTTTATCAACTATCTGATTTTTACTGCCGGCAAATTCTCTGTATTTCTGCTGGGGAAATACTTCAGCAAAATTATCAGGGCCTGCTCCCAGGATTGGATTTTCAAGCAGCAGCGGTAGAGAATTTTTATAAATGAAGATTCTATTTGATCCCACCCTATCTATTTCCTCCTCTTCAGCTGAAGAAAGATCCTGCAGATCGTGGAAGATACTGATAAACCTGAGCCCGGTTAAGCCACCGTGAAAGGAATTTAAAAAGATAGTTATTAAAATGAAAACAAGAAACAGTTTGAGAATTTCCTTTTTCTTCTGCTTAAGATAATCAAAAAGCAAGATAACTGCTGCTGTTACTGTTAGAAAAAAAGCAAGCCAGGCACCTCTGGTTGCTGTACTCAGCAAAAAGCCATACACCAGAGAGCTGCCTGTAAAAGCTGCAATTTTATAACTGTTCTGTTTTAAAACCAGATAGAGCAAAATAAAGGTGGGCAGAACTAGAACAGCAAAACTGGCAGCAAAATTAGGATTACCAAAGGTAGCAAAGGCTCGGTACCAATTCTCTCGTAAAGGATCTCTTTTAATAAAGTCAAAACCAAAATACTGCAGCAATCCATAAATTGATAAAACTGCCGCAGAAGCCCAGATTAAATAGGCGTAGATTTTAAAGTGATTTAATTTTTTTACCAGATTTGCAGTTAAAAAACTGAAAAAAAGATAGGCTGCCAGGGCAATAAACCCCTCCCAGCGATAAATTCTCCCATTTAAAGCTGTAAATGGATCAACAGCAAAATAGGTTGAAAATGAAAACATAATAAAAAGTGAAAAAATAAGATAATTAAAGACATTATTTTTAATATTATCCTGATTTTTAATTATATAGATCAGAAATAGGATCAGCAAAATAAAAGCACTGTAAGTTAGAACTTTTAAACGGGGAAAATAAATATTATCAAAGCGCAGCAGCTGATAGCTATTATCAGCCCTCTTAAAAAGCTGAAATTCCTGATAAAAGGGTAAATAGGCAAATAATATCAAAAAATTTGCAGAGAAAATTAGATAGATAATTATATTTTTTAGATTTATCTTTTTATCAATTTTAGTCAGCAATCTGATCAGCTGCCTTTCATGATTATCTTTAAATATTAATAAAAGCAGTTTTTAAAAGAAAATTCAGGGTTTCCCCTGAATTAAAATTCTCTAAAAAATACAAATATCCTTTTAATTATTTAAAATTTCTTCTAATTCTTCTGCAGTCAGTGTTTTAAACTCTCTATGTGTTTTATTCTCCTTTTCCCCTTTAATCTCCTCTTTTTGACTGCTGATTTTTTTAACATTTTGATTAGAAACTGCCTCATCTTTCTCTGCCTGTCTCAATTTGTTTTCTGTTTTTATGATTTCGGGAGTAATAAAAATTATTAGTTCTGTTTCTATATCTGTGTTTTCTGAGGCCGAAAATAAAGCTCCCAGCAGCGGCAGATCAGCAAGAATTGGAACTTCTCTGATTGTTTTTAACTCATCTTTTTTGATTAAGCCACCAATTGCCAGGGTTTCTCCATTTTCTAAAATTACTGTAGTTTCAGCACTGCGCGAATTTACTGCCGGCAGCCCATCAGCCAAAATCTGACCGATACTATTTACAGAAGGCTTTATTTCTAAAAGCACCTGGTTTTCATTGATAATCTTTGGCAGAAATTCTAGTACAATACCGGCTTCAATATAACTGATGGTGGAAACTGTTTTATCAGACTCAACTCTTTCCAGCTTGACTGGAATCTGATCACCAATCACCAGTTTTGCTTTCTTTCTGTCGAGTGTCATTAGACTGGGATTGGCCAGGATGTTGGACAGTCCTTTTTCATTGAGTGCCTTAAGTGTTTCCGGCCAGCCCGGCTTTAATTTTTCTATGTTTCCGGCGTCATCTTTAATGATCTTTAATTCAGATAGCTGATTGGGATTGATGCCCAGCTCTTTAATCTTTGTTCTGCTTATTTCTTCAATTCGAGCTTTAATCATAATTTGTTTTTGCGGCTGATCTATCTGACTGATTATCTTTTCCAGCTCATTTAAATCCTCTTCCGGGCAGTTAACAAGCAGTCCCTCGCTATTTAAATCAATAACTTTGATTTCTTCAAAATTCTTTTTTAAAATTTCAGCCGCCAGCTCAGAACTTAAATTTTGAAATTTATACTTTTTACTGATAACTTTTTTATTTTCTGCAGCCATCTTTTCTCTGGTACTGACATAAATAATTTCGTTCTGGTTGCTGTAGTCAAGATTAAAACTGTCAGTAATTAAGTTCAAAGCATTTTCAAAAGGAATATCATTAAAAATGACTGTAATTTTACCTTTAACAGAGCTGTCACAGATCAAATTTTTTTCAGCTGTATTTGCCAGCATGATTAAGGCAGTTTCCAGTTCTACATCTCTTAAGTTAATTGAAATTAATTCAGTTTCAGCTGCAGTTTCTGCTCTAACAAAAGCAGAGAACAGCAGAAGTGTAATTAGCAAAATTGATATCTGAAGCAGTTTTAATACTTTAGTTTTCATTTTTTCCATCCTCCCAGAGCTTAATAACTCTTTCTGCCTGCTGATAACCAATAATTATCTCTTTATTTTGAATCTCTTTAATCGTAAACTGGCCAATCTTATCATTTTCACTTTTTACAACAGCCTGCCCCTGATAGCGAAAAAGAACCGCAGAATTATTATTCTGCCTGATAATTCCCAGCAGTTTAAAGGGAAGCTGCAGTTGAGCTATATTTAATTTGTTTTCAGCAGCCACTTGATTTACACTGTTCTGTTCAGGCTTTAATTCGGATTCTTTTGGATTCTCCTGTTGCAGCTTATTATCCCGAGCAGTATTTTTAATTAAATCACTGGCAATAACATTTTTTTCTAAATCTATTAACTCAGCGGGATAAATATTTTTTCTCTGCTCTTTCTCTGCTGCCGCTTTTTGACCACTGCTGGAATCTGAATCTGCTTTAAATGGGTCTTTAATTTCACTAATTAGTGCTATTTTACTAACTGCAACTTTGGCTTCTCTGCTGTCCTCCACGGTTTCTTCTTTTCTTACTATTTTTTCATTTTTTTCTGAAGCTTTTTCTCCTTTTAAAAAAAATTCAGCTTCAGTCTCTTCAGGCTTTTGATAAATCTCAGTCAGTTTAACTTCGGAAGTCTTAATGTAGGCAGAAAATATTACTAATAGTAATAGAACAGTTAGAAGTAAAATGATTTTTTTGTTTTTCAATATTCTTTTCATCTATATCAGCTCATTTTTTAATTTTATAAAGAAAAAAAGATTTCTACTGTCATCCTTGATTTTGAACTCAGCAATCTCCAGAAACTTTAATTTAGTCTCTAAATAATAGATAAAGCTGAGGATTGATTTAAATTCTCCCTGCAGATTTAAATTAAGCTCATTTTCTCCACTGCTGAAATCAATAAGTTCCAGGTCATAGAGCTTGATTTCTGCCAGTATCTGAGCAGTAGAGTCTTTTAAATTATATTTTTGCTCTCTAACTGGAGTCTTTTCTGAGCTCTCTGCTGAAGTATATTTGTTCTCTAATATAAGAATCTGTTTCTGCCGGGCTTCAATTTCACTCTCCAGACTTCTCCTTACTGCAAGCTGCTCTCTACTTTTCCCAAACTGCATAAATAAGAGCAAACAGAGCAGGAAAACTGCCGAAATAATCACAAGCTTTTTTCTTTTCATCCTTTACCTCCATCACTACCTGATAATAGTTTCCAGCTGAAAATTATATCCATTCTGCTGGGTCAATCTGAGCAAATTTACATTTGTAAAAGTGTGATCAGCTTTTAAGGAATCAACAAATTTTAAGATCAGACCCTGCTCTTTACTCTCTGCCGTGAGAGTAAGTTTTTCGTTTTTCAAGTGAAGAGAATTTAATTTAATTTCTTTACTGCAGCCGGTTAGAGTTATTAATAAATTGTATTTTTCAGCTGCAGAATTCTCGGCTAACTGATTTTCTTCGTTCTTTTTAATTAAGGATAAATATTTCAATTCTTCCTGCTGCAGCTGAATCAGTTCCGCCTGATAGCCCTGATTATGCTTATCCAGAAAATAATTTATAATAAGCAGCGAAAGAAGCAGCAGTAAAACTATAATTAATAACTCCTTCATTATAATAAATAGCCGATCATACTTTTTCTCCTTAAAGATCACTGGCATCTGCTGATGCTCCAGAGCAGAGAGGTTAAAAAGACAAAGTCATCAGCTTCCAGCTCTATTAGATCACTTAAATTAAGCAGCTCACTTCCATTTATCTTATAATAAAGAAGATAATCTGCTGCCGAAACAATTTTATTGATTACTGAAAATACAGCCACCGGTAGGGCAGATACCAGATAATTATTTTTATATTTATCCATATCTGCTGTTAGAGGATCCAGCATTGTTTTATCGGCTGCAAAAAATTTAATTTTCCGCTCCTGAGTCTGCTCAGAAACAATTTCTAAGTAATCATAATAATACTCCTCTTCAAAATTGCTTTTAACTTCAGCAAATTTACTTAAGATACTGTCTTCACTGATCCTGTAAGGGTTCTTTTCCTCCAGGGCAACAGAATGATAAAATAAAGAGGCTGCTGGTAATAGAACAACATACTGACAGTTAAAATTGAACTTTTTAATTTTACCAATCGAAGAAAGCTCTTTAATTCCATCTACAAAATTTATCTTATTGTCTTTGGCTCTGGCAACCAGATTTCTAAGACCATCTTCAGCTGGAATTGTTACAGAATAATAATTATTAAACATCATCACTCACTCCTATATATTTTTTTCTCAATAATTTTTAGAGTTTCTTTTTCCAGTTTCAGTTCAGCATTATAGGGAATACTACCTGCTACGCTGGCAGTTAAGTAAATAAAGTTATCATCCTCCTCTCCTAAAAGCTCTACTTTTAACTGACTGTTTAATTCCAGGCTCTCAGCAAGCAGCAGCCCCTCTTCTTTTAAAAAATAAAGCTGATACTGCAGACCTGCCTCAACAGCTTCAATATTTTGAGAGGCAGTAATTCGATTCTGTAGAATTCTGTAATTGATTTTCTGCTGCTGAATCAGAAGTGGAATAAATAGCCCGATCAGAGTAATTAATATTAAGCTTATAAATAAGACAAAACCTCTATTTCCTGATAAATTCATCATCTATACCTGCTTTATTAAGATTTCAAAACTAAATATCAATTAACCTGCTAATTGTTAATCTCTCGCCATCTTCTTCTAGATAGAGAGTTATTTTTAATAAACCTGAAGCATCCATTTCAAAATTCAAAGACTCAATCCGATCCAGCAGGGCCAGATTTCTACCGAAATCTTTAAAATCAGGATCACTACTTCCAATTGCTCTTCCCAGTGAGCTGCTGCCCCCACTCTGATAAACATTAAATTTAAGCCACTGGTATTCTCCATCATAATAACTGAAAATATCAATTTCCTGACTGCTGATCAGCTCAACTATGCTGGCATTTTTTATCTGAAAAGCTATAAAATCAAGCACTAAATAGCCGTCCAGCTGCCATGAATTATGCAGATTAAAAAACCTGTTGTTCTGATAAAGTTTTGTAATCAGCTGCATAAAAACTGCTGCCAGCAGAGAAGAAATTGTAATTACCAGCAGTATTTCAAGTAGAGTGAAACCTTCAGCACCCTTAATTTTATTTCTGCAGTAGGCTGAGAACTTCATTTTGATGCTCCTTATTTCTACATTTAAAATCAACTTCAACCTTTAATTTATATAGGCCGTCATATTTTACCCCGTCTTTTTCAAATGGAATCACCTCCACTCTTGTCATCTCATAATCTCTGGGTAGAGATTCTTTTTCTAAAACTTCTAAATTCCTGATAAATTCACTGCTGCTATCTTCAACTCCTTCAGTCAATAGTTCTCTATTTTTATAGGCCTCTAAAACTGATTCTGTCCAGTTTACCGCTGCATTTTTCTCTGCCAGAAAAGTATGGACTTCCAGACCTGTTTTAATTGTTCTGCTCATCACTGCCAGTACAGCTCCGGCCAGTGAAATTGTGATTATGACTTCCAGTAGTGAAAAACCGGCATTATTTTTCAATTCTAACCCTCCCTAATTGATTTACTGTAATCGAATATTTTTGAGCCCCGATTTTTGCCTCAGCCAGGGCAACTGTTCCTCCTCTTGCTGTTGCAGTATTATTAAACCTGATCCACTCATAGTAATCTCCTTCTACAACTTTAAGGCTTAAAGTTTTATAAAGGATTAAACCGGCAGAATAATATCCTTTTTTCTTAATTATCTTCCTGCCATCTTCTTTAACATAGAGATAATAGGGGATTTTATTTTTATCAGCACTTTCTTTGATCGTGTAAATCCTAAAAATATAGGTCTGATTGTCAAGAATCGCTTTATTTCTGGCCCAGCGCAAATCAGCTGCCAGGCTTTCTATTTCCTGCTCAATCTTAAAACCATCTTTAAACTGAGGCTGATAGCTGACTGAAAATAAAATCCCCATTACTGTAATTACCAGTAGAACTTCAATTAAAGTAAAACCCTGTTCAGCTTTCATTTAACTATAATGTCGGCTCGGTGGAATCAGGACCACTTAAGGAAGATTCTGCAGTTGAAATGTAGTAGAATTCATCTGAAGCAGCCTGATAAATTATTAAATATTTTTCAGCACCTGTGTCAGTATCACTCTGATAGCTGTAATCTGAGGCTGGGTTTTTAATACTTAATTCACTTAAATCACTGCTGACTGCACTTAGATCAGTCTTTGTACTCTGCCCCGGATATTCTCCATGATCAAGATAATACATCTCGAGGCTGTGCATAATATTATGCAGATCTGCTTTGGCAACTGCTGTATCTGCCTTGTTTTTTACTCCACTTAAAGCTGGCACCGCCATTGTCATTAAAATTCCCAGCACCACAATCACAATTAGCAACTCGATCAGGGTAAATCCCTCTTCTTTTTTGGCCGGATTTATCTCTTTAAAAATATTTTTCATTAATAAATTCCTTTCTCTCATAGGTTTCCATTAGGTTGAAACTATTTCTGACTCACAATTAACATCAGTCTAATTAGATGATTAAATAGATCTGAAACATCGGCATCATTACTGCTGCAGCAAGTAAAGCAACAAAAATTGCAGTTAATGTTATTAATAAAGGCTCTAAATACTGCAGCATTCTGGCAATTTCTTCACTTAATTTTTGGTAATAATAATCACCTGCTCTTTCCAACATGTTTTCCAGCTGGGCTGTCTCTTCTCCAGTCATTAAAAGATAGTAGAATACATCGGGAATATATTTACTATCTCCAAAACAATCTGTTAAAGAGGCTCCCTTTGAAATATTTAAAGTTGTCTGCTCAATGAATTTTTGATACTGATAATCACTGATTATATTTTTTAAAAGTTCAAGAGCAGAAATTAATTTTAAACCACTTTTTAAAAGTAGAGCTAAATAAGTAGCTATCTGGGTTAAAATTAAGTCCCGATAAATAATAGATATAAGTGGGATTTGAAGCAGAAAACTACTTTTTAAATCTCTTCTTTCCTGACTTCTAAAAAAATATATAAAAGCTATTGTTAACAATATTATGAAAATTAAGATTAAAATAAAATAATTATTAAATAGCTGACTCAGTTTAAGAAAAAGTACAGTAATCAGCGGCAGATCACCACTGAATTCAGCAAATAAATCAATAAATACGGGCAGAATAAATTTAAAAATAAAGGCTGCTGCTATAAATACTGCGGTGATCACTGTCAGGGGATAAAAAGCAGCCTTTTTTATATCTTTTTTTAATTTCTCTCTGCTGCTGTAGTAATTTTCCAGACTTTTTAAAACCTCAACCAGACTACCACTTTTCTCTCCTGCTTTAACAACTGCTTTAAAAAGATCTGTAAAAACTTCATCTTCTTCCATTGCTTCTGCCAGGCTCAGGCCGGATTCAATATTTTTCAGCAGCTCATTATAAATTTCTACCTGCTGGTTATTATTTGTCTGTCTGGAGATGATCATTAAGGCCCTGTTTAAATTAAGACCTGACTCCAGCATAACTCGCAGCTGAGCTGCAAAAAACTTTAGGTCAAATTTTTTCTTAAAATTAATTGAAATCTCCCCCCATCAGGACTGCAGTTCAATTACCCTTAGAATTTCTTCCCAGGATGTAATTCCCTTTTTTAATTTCTCAAAAGCAGCGTCTGCCAGACTTATCATCCCTGAAGCCTCTGCTTCTCTTTTGAGCAGCCCATATTCTGCCTGCTGGTTGATCAGCTGCCTCAGTTTTGGGTTGATTAATAAAACCTCTGCCGCTGTTGTTCTCCCCTGATAACCATCATTACATTTCTCACAGCCTGCTGCCTGGTAAAGAAATTTAGATTTTTGTTCACTGATCAGATTTTTCTCTTCCGCTTTCAGGTTTCTTTTTTTCCGACAGTGAGGACATAATTTCCGCAGCAATCTCTGAGCTACAACTGCATTGAGGGTACTGCTGATTAAATAAGGAGCAATTCCCATGTCAAGTAGTCTACTGACGGCAGATATACTGTCGATAGTATGAATGGTGCTTAAAACAAGATGTCCGGTTACTGCCGCTCTAACAGCTATTTCTGCAGTTTCTTTATCTCTAATTTCTCCAATCATTATAATATCCGGATCCTGTCTTAAAATAGACCTTAAAACCACTGGAAAGCTGAGCCCCTGAGCCTCATTTATCTCTATCTGATTTAATAGTTCCAGCCTGTATTCAACCGGATTTTCAACAGTTATAATGTTATTTTTTTCTGCTGCTAGCCTGTTTAAAATTGAAAATAAGGTTGTAGTTTTCCCGCTTCCAGTAGGACCTGAGAGTAGAATTATACCCGAATTATAGTTGAAAATTTTTTCAAATCTATTTAAGTTATAACTGCTAAAATTTAATTCCTCAACTTTTAAGAGTCGGTTGTTTCTTAATAAAAGCCTTAAAACAGCTTTTTCCCCGTAAATAGTTGGAATTACCGAAGTTCGAATATCATAATTTGAGTTTTGAAATTCAAATTCCATCTTGCCATCCTGAGGCAGATGGCGGACTGTAATGTCCATTGCCGAAATAATTTTAATCCGGGAAATTACAGCTGCAGCTATTTCTGCCGGCAAATTATAATAACTTTTTAAAATACCATCAATTCTGTACCTGACTTTAAAATAATTTTTCTTTTTTTCCAGGTGAATATCACTGGCATTTAAAGAAATTGCCTCAGTTAAGATTTTGTTTAAAAGCTTAACCACCGGTGCATCTTCTACTATATTTTTTAAGCTGTCTATGTCTCTGCTGTCAATTTTTTTAAAATCTCCAAGTTCACTCAGCAGTTCCTGCTGATCCAGCTGAAAATAGTTGCTGTAAATTAAATTCTTCTTCTCTTTAAATTCAGCTTCAGACATCAGATAAAATTTGATATTATCTTTGAATTTAAATTTCAAATTTTCCTCTAAAAATAAATCCGGTGGATATAAAGTCCCAAATAAATACTCTCCCTCAGCTTCTGACAACAGAATCAGACTATACTTTTCTACCTGAGAGATATCGAGCTGCAGTTTTGAATTTTTTACTGCTTTAATTTTGGAATGCCTAAATAAATCAATTTCAAAATATGCTGCTACTGCCTGCAGCAGTTCATCTTCAGTAAGCAATTTTTCTTCTCTGAGATAATCAATTAAAGCTCTAAATATAAAAAACAGCTGCAGATATTACTCCACAGCTGTCACTTTAAATATTTCGATTTTCTTTTCCTACTTGATACTGATTCCAGCTTCAATTAAGAGCCAGTATTCTATACTATCCAGCAGTGCATCCCAGGAAGCCTGAATAATATTGGTCGAAACGCCAACAGTTGTCCAGGATTTTTCGAGGTCAGCAGTCTCAATTAAAACCCTTACCTTGGCTGCTGTACCATCATTACCGTTCAGCACCCTAACTTTGTAGTCAATTAATTTGGTTTCAGTTATTTCTGGATAAAAGGAAACTAAAGCCTTCCTAAAACAGTTATCCAGAGCATTAACCGGTCCATCACCATCAGCAGCAATATGAACCTTCTCTCCATTGACAGTCATTTTCACAACCGCCTCCGAGTAGGTTTCATTTTCTCTATTTACACTGTTGGTTCTGAAATCCTCAATCTCAAAGAAAGACCTGTAATCTTTAAATTCTCTGAAAGCTAAAAGAATCAGAGAAGCCTCTGCTCCTTCAAACTGATAGCCCTGGTTTTCCAGAGTTTTAACTTTTTTGATCAGCTTTTTGATCATCTGATCAGAGAAATCTTCCAGATTAAAGCCAATTTCCTTTAATTTGTAGCGGAGATTTGATTTACCTGCCAGCTCCGAGACCAAGACCCGGCGCTCATTCCCAACCAGCTCCGGCTCGATATGCTCGTAGGTATGCGGATTTTTGCGAACCGCACTGACGTGGATCCCACCTTTATGAGTAAAGGCACTTTTACCGACATAAGGCTTATTGTTGATTGGAATCAAATTGGCAGTTTCGGTAACAAAGAAATATAATGGCTTTAGCTGTTTAAGCTGCTGATCTGAAACAACCTTTTCTCCGTACTTTAACTGCAGAGCGGGAATTACACTGCATAAATCTGCATTCCCACAGCGCTCACCCAGGCCGCCAACTGTACCCTGAACCTGAACTGCTCCTTCTTCATAAGCAGCCAGCGAATTGGCTACAGCCAGACTGCCGTCATTGTGGGCATGGATACCAAGAGGAGTTTTACACTCTGCTTTAACCTCCTGCACAATTTTTGTTACCTGAGAAGGAAGCATCCCACCATTGGTATCACATAAAATTAAGAGTTCAGCTCCAGCCTCAGCAGCTGCCTTTAATGTTTTTAAAGCATAATCTGGATTGGCAACATAGCCATCAAAGAAATGCTCGGCATCAAAGAAAACATTTAAGCCCTCTGATTTTAAAAAGGAAACTGTATCTTTGATCATCTCTATATTTTCTGCCAGCGGAATCTGCAGGGCATCTGTAACATGAAGATCCCAGCTTTTAGCAAAAATCGTCACATAGTCAACCCCGGCCTCAACCAGTTTTAAAATATTGGGATCTTCGGCAGCTTTAATATTTGCCCTTCTAGTTGAGCTGAAGGCGGTTATCTCCGCGTGATCCAAGTCCATATTCTGAACTTCCCTAAAATAAGCTTCATCCTTGGGATTAGATCCCGGCCAGCCACCTTCAATAAAATCAATACCAAAAC
Source organism: Halanaerobium sp. (assembly GCA_003070825.1). Taxonomy (GTDB): domain Bacteria; phylum Bacillota; class Halanaerobiia; order Halanaerobiales; family Halanaerobiaceae; genus Halanaerobium. The sequence continues at coordinate 13,068 of QBLP01000115.1, forward strand.
GGTCTAACTGTCTCGTGATTCTCAGCTTATCATCGAGTGATAAAGAAATTCCTTCTCCCTGTGAGCCATCTCTTAAAGTCGTATCATAAATTGTTAATCCCACTAGTCATCACTACTCACCTTCCTCTTTGCTTTTGAGATTTTGAACCAGATAATCCCCAACTTCATCTGTACTTAAGTCTCCACCCTGATCGGCAGTTACCATCTCATTCTCTAAAGCATCTTTAACAGCCTCTTCTACCTTTGGTGTTAGATTGCCATAGCCGAGTTCTCTCAGCATCATACCGGCTGCTAAAACAGCTGCCAGTGGATTGGCTATATTCTGACCGGCAATATCTGGTGCACTTCCGTGAACAGGCTCAAACATTGAGATACTGTCTGGATTAATATTACAAGAAACAGCCATTCCCATTCCACCCTGAATTTCTGCACCGAGGTCAGTAATAATATCACCAAAGATGTTGCAGGTGACAATCACATCAAAAATTTCCGGATTGCGGACCATCTTCATTGTAATTGCATCAACTAAAAAGTGATTCTGCTCCACATCAGGATAATTTTTACCCATTTCTTTAAAAGACCGCTGCCACAGGTTGTGAGCATAGGTTAAAACATTGCTCTTATCACAGACAGTCAGTTTAGGCTCTCTCCCAAATTCTTGAGCATACTCAAAGGCATATTTAATTACCCTGTCCACACCTTTACGGGTCGAAATCATTTCCTGAGTTGCTACTTCATCCGGGGTATCTTTCTTTAAGAAGCCGCCGATACCGGCATAAATACCCTCAGTATTTTCTCTAACTACAGTAAAGTCAATGTCCTTAATTCCCTTACCTTTAAGTGGAGAAAATTCTTCCTTATATAATTTAATCGGTCTTAAATTTACATACTGGTCAAAGTAAAAGCGTAATTTAAGTAAAATACCCTTTTCTAAAACTCCCGGTTCAACTCTGGGGTCACCAACAGCCCCGAGATAGATTGAATCAAAGGTTTCGAGCTTATTTAAAACATCAGCCGGCAGAATATCACCGGTTTTTAGATATCTTTCTGCCCCGAGGTCAAATTTTTCGAATTTGAGCCCCAGATTATAGGCACCATCGAGGTATTCTAAAACCTTGATTCCCTGTCGGGTTACCTCTTCTCCAATTCCATCTCCCGGTATATAGGCTATATTTGACATCTATACCAGCTCCTTTTTGACATGCTCGATCAGGCCGCCATCTTTAATGATCTCCTGCATAAAGGGAGGAAAGGGTGCTGCCTGATAGGTTTCACCTGTGCGCAGATTTTTAACCTCACCTTTGTCAATATCGACTTCCAGCTCATCACCGGCTTCTGCTGCCTGAACGGCTTCCGGGGATTCTAAAATCGGCAGGCCGATATTAATTGAGTTGCGGTAAAAAATGCGGGCAAAACTTTCTGCTACCACACAGGAAACTCCGGCATATTTAATCGCCAGTGGTGCATGCTCTCTTGAAGAACCGGAGCCAAAGTTTTTACCACCAACAATAATATCACCTTCACTTACCTCATCTGCAAAATCTGCATCTATATCTTCCATACAGTGGGCCGCTAAGTTCTCAGGATCTGAGGAATTAAGATAGCGGGCCGGAATAATTACATCTGTATCTACATTATCTCCATATTTAAATACTTTTCCTTTTAACTTCATTATTTAACCTCCTCTGGACCGGCAATATAACCTTTGACTGCCGAGGCTGCTGCTACAGCTGGACTTGCAAGATATACTTCACTTTTGGTTGAGCCCATCCGACCAATAAAGTTACGGTTGGTGGTAGAAATGGCTCTTTCTCCTTCAGCTAAAATACCCATATGTCCACCCAGACAGGGTCCACAGGTTGGTGTGGAAACTGCTACTCCGGCATCAATAAAGATATCAAAAAGGCCTTCGTTCATTGCCTGTTTGTAAATCTTCTGGGTACCAGGGAAAACAAGACAGCGCACATTTTCATTGACTTTCTGTCCCTTTAAGATCTCTGCCGCTGCTCTTAAATCTTCCAGACGGCCGTTGGTACAGGAACCGATAACCGCCTGCTGAATTTCAATTTTTTCATCAATTTCATCCAGGCCTTTAGTGTTCTCAGGCAGGCTCGGGAAAGCAATCTGAGGTGAAATCTGACTGACATCGATCTCAATAACCTCTTCGTATTCTGCATCCGAATCTGCATTAAGCACAGTATAATCCCGCTGAGCCTTATCTTTAAGGTAGGCTTCGGTCTTCTCATCTGCTGCAATCAGTCCGGCTTTACCGCCAGCTTCAATTGCCATATTGGACATTGTCATCCTGCCGTCCATAGAGAGATTTTCTATTGCCTCTCCCGTAAATTCCATTGCCTTATATAGAGCTCCATCAACACCGATTTTACCGATTGTATATAAAATTAAATCCTTACCGCTGACATGGGGCTTGAGCTCACCGGTATAAACAATTTTAATAGTCGGCGGCACCTTAAACCAGGCTTTACCTGTAGCCATTGCTGCTGCCATATCAGTACTTCCAACTCCTGTTCCTAGAGCACCTAAAGCACCATAAGTACAGGTATGAGAGTCAGCACCAATAATGATTTCTCCCGGCAGAGTCAGACCCTTTTCCGGTAATAAAACATGCTCGATTCCCATTTGACCGACTTCAAAAAAGTTTGTAATCTCATACTTTTTTGCAAACTTTCTGATCATATTAACCTGCTCTGCTGCTTTAATATCTTTGTTCGGGGTAAAATGATCAGGCACAATTGCAATTCTATCCTTATCAAATACTCTATCTACACCAATCTTTTCAAATTCCTTGACAGCTACTGGAGTTGTTATGTCATTACCGAGCACCATATCAACTCTGGCATTTACGATATCTCCAGGTTTTAACTCATCCTGATCAGAATGAGCAGCCAGGATCTTTTCGATCATTGTCATTCCCATTTAGTTAATCACTCCTCTTAAATTCCTTATAATATTATAGATTTTTTTGAAAATATTCTTAAACAGCCCGAGCTACCTCAGGCTGTTTTGATTTTATTTGTTTTTAGTATATACAAGATACTTATTAATCGCTTCCAGATAGGCAGCTGCACTGGCTTCGGTAATATCTGTCTGGGAAGAATGACCGGTGAAAATTTTGCCGTCAATTTCGGCGGCAATAAAGGCCTCTCCCAGGGCATCCTTACCTTCTGTAACGGCATCAATCTTATAGGACATCAGCTTAATATCATCAATTCCGGTCAGCTCATTGATGGTCTGAAAAATTGCGTCAACCGGACCATCACCATTACAGGCTGCAGACTGAATAATCTCTCCTTCTTTTTTGAGTCTAACTGTGGCTGTGGGCAGTAAGCCCTTACCGGTCAGAACGGAGATATATTCCATCTCATAGATTTTTTCATAATCATAGAGCTCATTATCTAAAAGAGCAATAATATCTGCATTGCTCACATTTTTCTTTTTATCTGCCAGGTCTTTAAAGCGTTTAAAGAAACCTTCAAAGCTCTCATCATCAAGCTCATAGTCATATTTTTTTAGGAAATCTTTTAGAGCATGGCGGCCGGAATGCTTACCTAAGACCAGCTTATTGTGGTCGAGTCCAATGGTTTTAGCATCCATAATCTCATAGGTAGTCCTTTCCTTAATCACACCATCCTGATGGATTCCCGCCTCATGAGCAAAAGCATTGGCGCCCACAATTGCCTTATTGGCCTGCAGAGAAATACCGGTAGAATTGGCCACCAGTTTAGAAAGTCTGGCAATCTGGGTTGTATCCTGAGTTACATCCAGGTCATAATAATCCTGTCTGGTATATAAAGCCATTACAATTTCTTCTAAGGCTGCATT